>CBDUYG010000096.1:0-9290 GCA_965371385.1 uncultured Myxococcales bacterium
GCCGCGCAATCTCGGGCGTTCCGGGTCGTATTCTCCAATCCGAGCGATCAGGTCGTCCAGCCGCTTCCTGGCATCGACCCGGTGCTGGTTCTGCTCGATCAGCTGGACACCGAGGCCCTTGATACGAACCTCCTTCTCCGCCATATCTCGACGCAGGGACTGGTTCTCGGCCTTGAGGCGCCGCTGGGCCTTCAAGAGCTGCTGCACCGCACGCTCGAGCCGCTGAAAATCGTAAGGGTCTTCGGTTTTCTTCTCTTTCTTCGATCGCTGGGCGGGGGTCGCTGCTCGCGATGTTCGCGCCGGCCTCGAAACTTGAGCTGTCCTGGATGCTTTCGACACGGGATCCGACTTTCGAGTTGTGTTCGGCTCAGCGTACGAACATCTTCAATCCACTTCGACCAACGTCAATCCACTCCGACCACCTTCGACCACATTCGATTGCCGGCGACCAATCGATACCATTCGCGATATACCAGTCGCCCCCACGTCGTTCCCCATTGCCTGGGGGCCTCCGGCGAGAGCAGAATCGAAATCATGGAGGAGCGATGACGCCCACCGACATCGTATCAGAGCGGGCGCGATCGGGGGGCATCAAAGTTGCGCCCACGCGATCAAATGCACGAATCCAGAATCGCGGAGACGTGCACTCGACACAGCACCTGAAACGGCATCAGCGACCGGGCGGGACCGCCGATTTGCTCTGGAGCCGGGACGCCTTCCCCATCAGATACTCGTCAACGGCTCGCGCCGCCTCGCGTCCCTCGGAGATCGCCCACACGACGAGAGACTGACCGCGACGGCAATCCCCGGCGGCGAAGATGCCGGGCTCGCTGGTCGAGTACGCCCCATTGCCCTCGAGCGCCGCCTCGACGTTGCCGCGACCATCGTATTTGATGCCGAGGTCGTTCAGGAGCCCCTCCTGGACCGGATGGACGAAGCCCATGGCGAGGAGCACGAGATCGGCGGGCTTCTCGAACTCGCTTCCCGGAACCTCCTCCATCACCGGCCGTCCGCTCTCATCCGGGGGGCCGAAGCGCACCTTCACCCCGAGAAGCTTCTCGACCTTTCCATCACGGCCGACGAGACTCGTGGTCATCTCGGCATAATCGGTCGTGCCACCCTCATCGTGAGAGCTCGACGAGCGAAAAGTTCGCGGCCAGAGTGGCCACGGGTTGCCCGCAGCTCGCTCGTCCGGCGGCCGATCCAGCAGCTCGATCGAGGTGACGGATTTTGCGCCCTGGCGATGTGACGTGCCGACACAATCCGAGCCGGTATCGCCGCCGCCCAGAACGATCACGTGCTTGTCCGTGGCGAGGATCTCGCTCGCGGGATCGACCGTATCGCCCGCGACCCGCTTGTTCGATTGGGGCAGGAACTCCATTGCGAAGTGCACGCCATCGAGCTCGCGGCCCGGCACGGGCAGATCACGAGGATGCTCGGAGCCCATACAGAGGAGCACGGCATCGAAGTTCTTGCGCAACTCGGCCGCGGTGATGTCCACGCCGACGTGCACTCCCGTCTGGAACGAAACGCCCTCTTCGCGCATCTGGTCCATCCGCCGGTCGATCTGATCCTTCTCGAGCTTGAAGTCGGGGATGCCGTAGCGGAGCAGTCCGCCGACACGGTCGGCCTTCTCGTAGACCGTGACCGTATGCCCCGCGCGACTCAGCTGCTGAGCTGCCGCGAGGCCGGCCGGACCTGAACCGACGACCGCCACCAGGCGTCCGGTGCGCACCTCGGGCTTGATGGGTCGAACCCATCCTTCCGCGAAGCCCCTGTCGATGATCTCGTACTCGATCTGCTTGTTCGTGACCCCGACGCCGTTCATTCCGAGAACACAAGCCGTCTCACAAGGGGCCGGGCAGATCAGTCCGGTGAACTCGGGGAAGTTGTTCGTCGAGTGCAGCCGGTGGAGGGCGTCCTCCCACTTGTCCCGATAGACGAGGTCGTTCCAGTCCGGGCAGAGATTTCCCAGAGGGCAGCCCTGCTCACTGGTGCAGAAGGGAACACCGCAATCCATGCAGCGCGATGCCTGGGCCTGGAGCTCCTCGATGGGCATCTTCGCCTGGGCGAGGCGGTAATCCTCCACCCGCTCGGCGCGATCGCGATAGGGAGAGTTCTTCCGCTCCGTCTCCAAAAAACCTGTGGGCTTAGCCATTGCCGTCTTCCTTCGTGAGTTCGGCCAGAGCGCGCTTGTAATCCTGCGGCATCACCTTCACGAAACGGGGCGCAAACTTGTCCCACTTTCGGAGGATGTCATCTGCCTTCAGGCTGCGGGTGTATTGGAAGTGACGCCGCAGCAGACGCTGGACCACCTCGCTGTCCTCGTCGCTCAGGGGATCAAAATCCACCTGCGCGTTATTGACCTTGGAGCGGAAGTCGCCCGCCTCGTCGAGCACATAGGCGACGCCGCCGCTCATGCCGGCCGCGAAGTTGCGGCCCGTCGGCCCGATAATGACCGCGCGACCACCCGTCATGTATTCGCAGCCGTGATCCCCGACTCCTTCGACGACCGTATGCGCGCCACTGTTGCGGACGCAGAAGCGCTCGCCCACGACGCCCTGGAAGTAGGCCTCACCCGCCGTCGCTCCGTAGAGCAGGACATTGCCGGCGATGATGTTGTCCCCCGGCTCGAAGCTTGCGCGCTCGGGCACGCGCACGATCACCTTTCCACCCGAGAGTCCCTTGCCCACGTAGTCGTTGGCGTCGCCATCCACGGTGATCGTGATGCCCCGGGGAATCCAGGCGCCCAGGCTCTGACCCGCCGAGCCGGTGAAGTTGAGGCGAATCGTGTCCTCCGGCAGCCCCTCGCTCCCGTACGCGAGCGAGATATCGGAGCCGAGGATCGTGCCCACGGTGCGGTTGATGTTCTCGATCGGAAGATTGATCTCGACCTCCTCCCCGCGTTCGAGAGCCGGAGCCGCCAACTCGAGGAGCCTCATGTCGAGCGCTCCCTCGAGGCCGTGATCCTGGCTGCCAGTGTGGCGGATGTCGTGGGGGACATCCGGTCGAACCAGCAGATCCGCCAGATCGATCCCCTTTGCCTTCCAGTGATCGATGGCGTCGTTCATCTCGAGCCGGTCGCAGCGGCCGATCATCTCGTCCACGGTGCGAAAGCCGAGCTGGGCCATGATGCGCCGGGCGTCCTCCGCGACGAAGGTGAGGTAGCGGGTCACGTTCTCCGGGGTGCCGGCGAAGCGCTCGCGCAGATCCTTGCGCTGGGTCGCGATTCCGACCGGGCAGGTATTGAGGTGACAGACGCGCATCAGGAGGCAGCCCAGCGCGACCAGGGGCGCCGTCGCGAAGCCGTAGGCATCCGCGCCGAGCAGGGCTCCAATCACCACGTCGCGACCGGTCTTGAACCCGCCATCGACCTCGACCCGGATGCGACCGCGCAGATCGTTCTTCACCAGGGTCTGCTGGGTCTCCGAGAGTCCGATCTCCCAGGGCACGCCCGCGTATTTGATCGACGTCTGGGGCGATGCGCCGGTACCGCCGTCGTGCCCGGAGATGAGCACGTGGTCCGACTTCCCCTTCGAGACGCCCGCCGCGATCGTGCCCACGCCGGTCTCCGACACGAGCTTCACGCTCACGTCGGCCCGGCGATTGGCATTCTTGAGATCGTGGATCAGCTGGGCGAGATCCTCGATCGAGTAGATGTCGTGATGCGGTGGCGGCGAGATCAGGCCCACGCCCGGAGTCGAGTGCCGGGTGGCCGCGATCGTGCGATCGACCTTGTGGCCCGGCAGCTGACCGCCCTCACCGGGCTTCGCCCCCTGGGAGATCTTGATCTGCATCTCGTCCGAGTTCACGAGATAGTGGCTCGTCACGCCAAAGCGCCCGGAGGCCACCTGCTTGATCGAGCTGCGCCGGGAGTCGCCGTTGGCGTCCGGGGTGAAGCGCTGGGGATTCTCGCCGCCCTCCCCCGTATTGCTCTTGCCGCCCAGGCGATTCATCGCGATCGCGAGGGTCTCGTGGGCCTCGGCGGAGATCGATCCGTACGACATGGCACCCGTGCGGAAGCGCTTCACGATCTCCGAGGCCGGCTCCACGTCGTCGAGCGGAATCGCCTCGTCGGCGAACTTGAATTTCAACATGCCGCGCAGGGTGCAGAGATGCTCGGAGTCCGAGTCGGCCGCATCGCGAAACTCGGCGTAGCTCGACTCCACGTTCTCCCGCACCGCGTGCTGGAGCTTCGCGACCGAATCCGGATTGAAGGTCTGGCGCTCGCCTCGCGGGCGCCACTGGTAGAGGCCGCCGGGGTCCAGCTCCTGGTATTGGAACTCGGAGCCGGGGAAGGCGACCCGGTGACGCATGATCGCCTCCTGGGCGACCACGTCGAGACCGATGCCCGAGACCCGGGAGTGGGTGCCGCGGAAGGCGAGATCGATCACCTCGTCGCCCAGCCCGATCGCCTCGAAGATCTGGGCGCCCTGATAGCTCGCCAGGGTCGAGATCCCCATCTTCGCGAAGATCTTGAGCAGACCCTTGTCGACCGCGTAGATGTAGTTCTCCACCGCCTTGTCGTAATCGAGGTCTTCACTCACGAAGGCCCCTTCCTCGACCATGTCCTTGACCGTCTCGAGTGCGAGGTAGGGATTGATCGCGTTGGCGCCGTAGCCGATCAGAAGCGAGAAGTGACCCACCTCGCGCGCTTCGCCGGTCTCGACCACGATGCCGCAGCGCGTTCGCTCGCCCTGCTGGATCAGGTGGTGGTGCACGGCGCCCATCGCGAGCAGGGACGGAATCGGCGCCATCTCCGGCGATACGCCGCGATCACTGATGATCACGAGGTTGGCCCCGTCGCCTACGGCCCGGGACACCTCGGCGCACAGGTCTGCGACCGCCTGACGCATGCCGTCGCCGCCCTCGGACACCTTGAAGAGCATCGGCACCGTCGCGATCTCGAAGCCATCGGCGTCGATCGCGCGCAGGCGCGCGACGGCGGTGTCGGTGATCACCGGATGCTGGAGGCGCAGCTGCCGGGCGTGCTCCGGGCTCTCCTCGAGAAGATTGAGCTGGGTGCCGAGCAGGCTGTTGAGGGACATCACCGGGCGCTCGAGGATCGAGTCGATGGCCGGGTTGGTCACCTGGGCGAAGAGCTGCTTGAAGTAGTGGAAGAGGGGCCGGGGGCGATCCGAGAGCACCGCAAGGGCGCTGCTGTCGCCCATCGACCCGGTGGCCTCCTGTCCATTCTCGATCATCGCCGAAATGAGCAGGCGAATCTCCTCCAGCGTGTAGCCGAATGCCTGCTGAAGCCGCAGCCGCTGCTCGGGATTCGCGGGAACCTCCGGCGTCGCCTCGGGGAGATCGTCGAGGGTCACGCGCTGCATCTCGACCCAGGTGCGATAGGGGTGGCGCCGGATGTAGGAGTCCTTGATCTCCTCGTCCTCGATGATGCGGCCCTCTTCGAGATCGATGTAGAAGGTCCGGCCCGGCTCGAGGCGGCCCTTGCGGACGACTTCCTCGGGCTCGATCGGAAGCGTTCCGACCTCGGATCCCAGCACCACGGTCCCGTCCTTTGTCAGGACGAAGCGCGAGGGGCGCAGGCCGTTGCGGTCGAGTACCCCCCCGACACCGCGACCGTCGGTGAAGACCATCGAGGCGGGGCCATCCCAGGGCTCCATCAGGCAGGAGTGGTACTCGTAGAAGGCGCGCCGGTCGGGGGCCATCTCCGGCTGATTCTCCCAGGCTTCGGGGACCATCATCAGCAGGGATTGGGCGACGTCGCGACCGCTGAGGGTCAGAAACTCGAGACAGTTGTCGAACTGTGCCGAGTCGCTGGCACCCTCGACGATGATCGGAAAGAGCTTCTGGAGATCGTCGCCGAAGAGCTCCGAGGCCACCGTCCCCTGGCGCGCCCGCATCCAGTTCACATTGCCGCGCAGGGTGTTGATCTCGCCGTTGTGGGCCACGTAGCGGAAGGGCTGAGCGAGATCCCAGGTGGGGAAGGTGTTGGTCGCGTAGCGCTGGTGCACCAGCGCGATCTGGGACTCCATCGCCTCGTCCGCGAGGTCGGGGAAGAATCCATCCACCTGGTGGGCCATCATCAGGCCCTTGTAGAGCATCGTACGAGACGAGAGGCTGGGGATCGTGAAGCACTGCTCGCGCGCGAAGATGGTGTTCTCGATGATGCGCCGGATCACGTAGAGCTTGCGCTCGAAGGCGTCCTGGTCGAGGCCGTCGGCGCGGCCGATGAAGACCTGCTCGATGCCCGGCAGCGTGCTGCGTGCGGTGACGCCGATCTTGTCGGGGTCGATCGGAACCGAGCGCCAGCCGAGGATCGATTGCCCTTCAGCCGCGACCGTCTGCTCGATCACTTGCTTCTGCCACGCGGCCTCGGCGGGATCGCTCGAGAAGAAGACCAGACCAGCCGAATAGCTGCCCGCCTCTCCGACGCCGAAGCCGGCTTCGTCGGCGACCTTCTGCATGAAGCGGTGGGGCATCTGCATGAGGATGCCGGCGCCGTCGCCGCTGTCGGGATCCGCGCCCGCCGCACCGCGGTGGGTCAGGCGCTCGAGGATGTGGATGCCGTCGCGGATGATCTTGTGGGACGCATTGTGGAGGTTGGCGACGAAGCCAATCCCGCAGGCGTCGTGTTCGAGACTGGGGTCATATAGGCCCTCTTTCGGGGGCATTCCAAAATGCTTCATGGACCGCTCTGCTGTCTGTCCGCGATATCGTCGACGTGCCGATCGCGGTGGGTTCGCTCGCGTCTTTCGATCAATCGATCAATCGATCAATGCTCTCATTGCACGCTGCCGATGCAGTGGCGCATTGACGCAAGTCGAATGAAGTTGCTGCTCGACCCGCCGCGCGCCGCGTGGGATCGCGGCAACAAGTATCGGCTAAGTTCGCGAGAGTGCTAGTTTTTTTCGATTTGCCACCTTAAGCCATCGCTGACAGGGTGTCAAGCAGAACCGGCAACCCCTCGTCTCCCGGAGGCACGCTTCCCGCGCGGGTGGGGGGGGGAGGGAGGGAGGCGTCGCAATGCTCAGAGACGGGAGTCGACCACCTCTCGCAGCACGTCCGGACGGTTGCTGAAGATTCCATCGACGCCGAGATCCAGCAATCGCTTCATCTCCTCCTCGTCGTCCACGGTATAGACGTAGACCGCCAGCCCCTCACCGTGGGCGCGGCTGACCAACTCCTCGTTCGCCATGAGGAAATAGGGATTCACGGCCTCGGCCCCGACGGCTCGGGCACGCTCGAAGAGCCTCTCGGGCGCGCGAGGGCTCACGAGCACCGCGAGTCGGGATTCGGTTGACGATCCCCGCAGCTCGTTCAAGACCGGATCCCAGAAGGAGGAGAAGAGGGTCTGCGCCAGCAACCGGCGGGACACCACCTGGTCGAGCGCCATCTGCTGAAGTCCCGGGTAGGGAACTCCTCCCCGGGCGGTCTTGATCTCCAGGTTGAAGGGAATCTCGTCTCCGAACCGGTCGAGCACCTGCTCGAGGATCGGGACCCCCCCAAACTCCTCGGGCCCGGCGCTCTGCCTGATATCCACACGGCTCGCGGGCACTCCACGCGGTGTCGCGAGGGGAGGTGCATTGCGAGCCGCCTCTCTAGCCAGGGCTCGCAGCTCCGCCAGAGAGACGTCCTTCACCTCCCCGTCCCCTCCGATCTCTTCGAGCCCCTCATCGTGGACGATCGGGACGGCACCATCGCGCGAGCGATGCAGATCGATCTCGAGCATGTCGGCGCCCTGCTCGATCGCGAGCGCATAGGCGGGGAGGGTGTTCTCCGGCAGGTAGGCCTTGGCGCCGCGATGACCGATCACCAACGGACGGCCCAGCTCCGAGGGCAGGGGCCGCTGCGTCACGAGCGATCCCAATCCAGCGAACGCTCGACCGCGCGCTTCCAGTCGGCGTAGAGCCGCTCGCGCTGGCCTTCGCCCAGTTTCGGCTCGAAGATCGTGCGCTCGCCCGTCGCCAGCTCGAGTGCTCGGCGATCCTTCCAGAACCCCACCGCCAGCCCGGCCAGCGAGGCGGCCCCGAGTGCCGACGCCTCGAGAACCTCGGGCCGCTCGACCGGGATGCCGAGGATGTCGGCTTGGAACTGCATCAGGAAGTCGTTCTGACAGGCGCCACCGTCGACCCGGAGGTTGTCGGCCGAAATGCCCGAGTCCTCCCTCACGCACTCCATGACATCCCGGGTCTGATAGGCGATCGATTCGAGAGTGGCCCGGATGATGTGTTCGCGACTGGTGCCCCGGGTGAGTCCGATCAGGGTTCCGCGCGCTCTCTCGTCCCAGTGGGGCGCGCCGAGACCCACGAAGGCCGGAACCATGTAGACGCCGCCCGTATCGGGCACGGAGGCCGCCGCGGCATCGCTCGCCTCGGCGTCGTCGATGATCCGGATTCCATCCCGCAGCCACTGCACAGCAGAGCCCGCCACGAAGATGCTGCCCTCGAGGGCGTACTCGACCTTGCCCCCGATTCCCCATCCGATCGTGGTCACGAGGCCGGTCTGGGAGCGGGGGGCCTGATCTCCGGTATTCATGAGCGCGAAGCATCCGGTCCCGTAGGTGTTCTTCGCCATGCCGGGCTCGAAGCAGCCCTGGCCGAAGAGAGCGGCCTGCTGATCGCCCGCAATCCCGCTGATCGGGATGGCCCCGCCCAACCACTCGGGATCGACCTCGCCGAAGTCGCCGCTGGAGTCGCGAACCTCCGGAAGCAGGAGCCGGGGGATGTTCAGCTCTGCCAGCAGGAAGTCGTCCCAGTCGAGCTCATGGATGTTGAAGAGCAGGGTGCGCGAGGCGTTCGAGTACTCGGTCGCGTGAACACGCCCCCGGGTGAACTTGCTCACGAGCCAGGTGTCGACCGTGCCGAAGCAGAGCTCCCCGCGTTCGGCGCGCTCCTGGGCACCCGGCACGGCGTCGAGGATGAACCGGATCTTGGTCGCGGAGAAGTAGGCGTCGATCAGGAGCCCGGTTCGCGCCCGAACCTCCTCATCGAGGCCGCGCTCGCGCAGCACGTCGCAGATCGGCGCGGTCTGGCGCGACTGCCAGACGATCGCCGGATGGATCGGAGTGCCGGTCTCGCGCTCCCACACCATGGAGGTCTCGCGTTGGTTCGTGATCCCCATCGCGGCGATGTCAGACGCCGAGGCGCCCGCCTTCGCGAGCACGCCCTGCGCCGCCTCGAGTTGGCTGGCCCAGATCTCCTCCGGGTCGTGCTCGACCCAGCCCGGCTGTCTGAAGTGCTGGGGAAATTCATGTTGAGCGACCGCCGCCACCGCTCCCTTCGCATCGAAGAGGATCGCTCGGGAGGAGGTCGTCCCCTGATCCA
>CBDUYG010000097.1:0-9276 GCA_965371385.1 uncultured Myxococcales bacterium
TCGCGGACGTCTTCACACCGGGCCGATACAGCCTCGAGACGAAGAACCTCCCCATCCTGAGCACCGTACTGGGCTGGATGTACGGCTTCGACAGCCCCTTCAAGTCCGAGGTGTACTTCGTCAACACCACCCGCATCACCGATCTCAAGTGGGGCACCCCCAACCCCGTCATCATGCGAGATCCCGATTTTGGCCCGGTGCGTGTTCGTGCCTTCGGCTCCTACTCCCTGCGCGCGGTCGATCCGGTGATCCTGCTGAGCGAGCTGGTGGGGACGGACTCGGTCTTCGAAGCCGACGAGATCAGTGAATGGCTGCGCTCGATCATCAACAGCGCCTTTGCCGATGTGGTGGCGGGCTCGGGGATCGCGGTCCTCGATCTCGCGACCCAGTACGGCGAGCTCTCCGAGCGGCTTCGCAACGAGGTACAGGAGCGCATCGACGACGAGTACGGCCTCGAGCTCCCGATGCTCAACATCGTCAACATATCCCTGCCCGCCGAGGTGGAGAGCGCGATCGACAAGCGCTCGAGTATGGGTGTGCTGGGCGACATGGGTCGATACCAGGCCTATCAGCTCGGGACTGCGATGCCCGAGGCTGCCGCGAATCCAGCAGGTGGCATTGCGGGAGCGGGGATCGGCCTGGGGATGGGGATGGCGATGGCGGGCCCGATGTTCCAGGGAGGTGCGGGTACGCCTTCGGGTTCGCAGTCGTCTCTCTCACCTCCCCAGTCCCCGCCGCCCCCGCCGGTGTCGGTCCTGTGGCACGTCGCGGAAAACGGCCAGTCCCAGGGTCCTTTCACCTTCGCCCAGCTCGCAGAGGCGGCAGCCCGCGCTGGCCTGGGTAGAGAGACCCTCGTCTGGAGCGCGGGAATGGCGGAGTGGGTCCCGGCCGGTCAGGTGCCCCAGCTCGCTTCGCTCTTCCAGGCGGTGCCGCCGCCGATTCCGGGGAGCTGAGTCGGAGCGAGGGGTGTGCCGGAGGAGTGCCGGCTCGCGGGGAACGAGTTCAACACTGCGGGGCGCGCACACGTCGGTCGACGCTGCCCCCGCGAGCGCGTTCGCTCAGCGGGGCTTCGGTTCGACCTGCTTCAGCCAGGCCGCGAAGTCGGCCGGGTAGCCTACGGCTCGCTGCCTATCCATCACTCGGCGCAGGATCTCGTCCCGGGTTGCCGGGTCGGGAGCCTCGGTCTCAGCAAGCTGGCTCGCGATGTGATTCGCGGTCTCGTGTGCCTGGGCGATACGGGGGTTCGTGATCCCGGCGAATTCGTCGTCCGCGGCCCCCTCCCCCAACCCGAGGAACGCCTCGACGGCATCGTGAGCCACGTGGATCGCGTGCTTGCGCGATGCCGCGATGTTGCCCTTGCCCGTCACGACGTTTCCGGCGGCGAAGACCGTGGGATAGGGGGATAGGCGTCCCAGGTCCCAATCGCAGAAGTCGAAGAGCTCGCCCTTCATGGCGATGCCGGGGATCGCCTCGGGGATGCTCCCGATCGAGCTGATGACGCACGAGCCGCGCCGCTCGAAGGTCTCGTCGGTCATCAAGACCCGGCCCCGATCGACCTTCGTGCGCCGGAAGACGAGACCGGCGAGGCGGCCGTCCTCGATGATCAGTGAGTCGGGAGCCGCCAGCGGCACGATCTTGAATCCGAACTTGCGAATCGCCTTGTCGATCAGGCTGGCGCGGCTCTTCCGCACCTTGGCTTCCTGCTCCGGTGTGGCGTTGTCCGGAGGCAGGACGACCGGCATGTCTTCGACCCGGCGGCGATAGAAGATCGTGCAGCCCTTCAATCCCAGATCCGCGGGCACGAGACCATGGGCGCTCAGCACCTTGGGGATGCCCTTCACCTCGAGGTCGATCATATCCTCTTCGATGCCGCGCTCGGCGAGCGCGGCTCGGGTGGTCTCGAGCATTGCAATCTTGGCGACGTCGATCGAGGCGAGCCCGCCCCCCACGATGATGGTGTCGTCCAGGATCTCGAACGTCGGCCCGTCGTAGTCGGCTTCTTCGAGGTGGTTGAACCAGGTCACGAAGGGGTTCTGGTAGATGAGACCCTTGCCGACGAACTCATCCGCTCCATCGATGGGCAGCGCCCGATCGCGCCAGGCCCCGTTCGCCAGCACGACCGCGCTGAATCCCCACGAATTGACGAGCTCGGCGAAGTCGACGTCCCGGCCGATCCGTGTATTGGGAACGTAATGCACAGCCTCGCGCGAGAGCTTCTCGCGGATGGCTTTGTATTCCTTCTCGCGCAGGCGATGGTGCCAGCGCGGGAGTCCGTCTTCGATCTTGCCGTAGGGGCGGGGATTCTGTTCGAAGACGACGACGGTGACGCCCTGCTCGGCCAGGGTTCCCGCCATTTCGGCACCCGAGACTGCGCCGCCGATGACGGCGACGCAGTGAGGTGAGTAGGGGGGTGAAGTGCGGGGCGAGTTGGGGTGCGATTTTCCCCCCGAGTCGTTGGCCTCACTCGTCATGCCGGCATGATGCCAGCTTCGTCGAGCGACGACAACGAAGTGGAGCGAGAAGCTGGCCCGTGTGTGGGTCAGCATGCGCGCATCGATCGTGATTGGCGCGCCATCGTGGTACGCTGGGGCGAAGGGCCCTTAGCTCAGCGGTTAGAGCCCCCGGCTCATAACCGGGTAGTCCTCGGTTCAAATCCGAGAGGGCCCACCAACTTCCCATTGAACTGGCTCCGTTCTGTGGCGTCTTGGCCTGCCATGCTCGATCAGGGGATGGCTGGATCCTCCATCGATCCGGGGCGGATGACGACCGGTCGCCTCTGGGCCCGAGTCTTCCTCGTCGACCTCAGGCGACCTCGTCTCCAGGGCAGAGCCGTCCGCCACCCCACGGGGGCATTCTCTGAAAGACCATCACCGCTCCGCCCATCCTCCCGAAAAATCTTTGCAGGCCAATCGCTTACCCGGACGCGCCGGGTCGAAGTGGTGGCGCCGCCTCTGGTATTCCAGGCTAGCCCGGATTATTCGTGAAGCTCGTAGCGAGGGCGGCGAGAGTGCTCGCGAATAATTCGGGCTAGACTCCCGCGCGGCCGGTCTGCGGTCCAGCGCGCACGGCCTCTTTCGAGACCGAGAGAGTCGGCCGCGATTCGCGCGAAGTTGAAGTGAGTCGAAGTCGAGGTTCCGTTTCGACTCAATCCATCCACCATCCACCATCCACCACCCATCGAGCATCCAACCACAACACCCGGCGGACTCGACTCCGCCATCCGCGGCGCGCGATGCAGTCGCGCGGCCGGAGCCTGACAGGAGAGATTTCAAATGGCTGAAGCCGTCATCGTCGAAGCAGTTCGAACACCCATCGCCCGAGGCAAGCGAATCAAGGGCGACCTCAGCGGCGTACACCCCGCGACCCTCTTCGGCGCCACGATGAAGGGCGCTTGCGAGCGCGCCGGCGTCGATCCCAAGGAAATCGAGCAGGTGATCGGCGGCTGTGTGACCCAGGCGGGCGAACAGTCCGGCAACATCACCCGAATCAGCTGGCTGACCGCAAACGACGACGACTACACCTGCGGCGGCACCACGATCGACACGCAGTGCGGCTCGGGCCAGCAGGCCAACAACCTGGTGCGCGGTCTGATCGCGGCCGGCAGCATCGACGCCGGTATCGCGGGCGGTATCGAGGTGATGAGCCACATCGGGCTCGGCAAGAACGTGGCCCCCGGGACCGGGTTCTTCATCCCGAAGGAGGGCTTCTCCTACGACATGCCCATGAACCAGTTCATGGCCGCCCAGCGCATCGCGGACAACCGTGGCATCAAGCGCGAGGACACGGACCGGTGGGGACTGCGCTCCCAGGAGCTCGCTGCGAAGGCGCGCGACGAGGGTCGCTTCAAGAGGGAGATCCTCCCCATCGAGGCCCCGATCCTCGGCGAAGACGGTGAGCCCACCGGCGAGACAAAGGTCGTCGACAGCGATCAGGGCATCCGCTCCAGCACCCTCGAGGGCCTCTCGCAGCTCAAGGAGGTGATGCCGGGCTGCATCCACACCGCCGGCACCTCGTCGCAGGTCTCCGACGGCTCGGCGGCGATCCTCTGGATGTCGGCCGACAAGGCGAAGGAGCTCGGCCTCAAGCCCCGCGCCCGCATCATCTCGGACGTCGTCGTCGGCTGCGACCCCTACTACCTCCTCGACGGCCCGATCGACGCCACCAAGGCGGTCCTCGAGAAGTCGGGCATGACGAAGAACGACATCGATCTCGTCGAGATCAACGAGGCCTTCGCGTCCGTCGTTCTCTCGTGGCTGCAGGTCTGCGGCTTCGATGAGGAGAAGGTGAACGTGAACGGCGGCGCGATCGCGCTGGGGCACCCCGTTGGTGCGACCGGCGCGCGCCTCATCACGACGGCGCTTCACGAGCTCGAGCGCCAGGACAAGTCCACTGCCCTCATCACCATGTGCTGCGGTGCGGCCGTCGGTACGGGCACGATCATCGAGCGCATCTAGTCTTTCGACGACGCAGATCACGTTTGGCTCTGGGGCCGGGGAATCCTCGGATTCCCCGGCCGAGCACCGCCATCGCAGGAGGTTCGACATGCTCGACGGCAAGGTTGCCATCGTCACGGGGGCGGCTCGCGGCCTGGGCCGGGAAGAAGCACTCGAGCTGGCTCGCCACGGGGCTCGGGTCGTCGTCAACGATCTCGGCACCGCGGGTGACGGCTCGGGCCGGGATACGAGCGCAGCGGACGCCGTGGTCGAGGAGATCCGCTCCGGGGGCGGCGAAGCGGTTGCGCACTTCGGCGACGTCGCGGATTGGAACGACTCCCAGGCGTTGATCGCGAAGGCGGTCGAGAGCTACGGACAGCTCGACATCCTGGTCAACAACGCCGGCTTCTGCCGCGACAAGATGATCTTCAACATGACGGAGGAGGAGTTCGACAGCGTCCTTCGGGTCCATGTAAAGGGGAACTTCTGCACCTTGAAGTTCGCGGCGATGCATTGGCGGGAGGCTTCCAAGGCGGCCGGCGGGCCGGTCTATGGCCGCATCATCGGGACCTCCTCCGAGGCCTTTCTCTACTGCTCGATCGGGCAACCCAACTACGCGGCGGGCAAGGCCGGCATCACGGCCCTCACCCTCTCGACCGGGCAGGCGGTGATGAAGTACGGCGTCACGGCCAACGTCATCTGCCCCCGGGCTCGCACCCGGATGACCGACACGGGCGGGATGCTCTCCGAGATGTTCGCCAAGCCGGACGAGGGGTTCGACGTCTTCGATCCGGCGAACATCTCGCCCTTCGTCGCCTATCTCGCTTCGCCGGCCGCCGAAAACATCACGGGCCAGGTATTCACCGTGTGCGGCGAGAACGTGACGGTCGTGCGCCGGCCGGACGTCCATGTTCCCGAGAATCAATTCCACAACGAGGGGCGCTGGACGCTCGAGCGGCTCGACGCCCAGCTCGGCCCCTTCTTCGCAAAGCAGAAGTTCGGGGACGGGTACGCGGTCTCGGGGGCGTGAATCGGACGATCCTGCCGGTGGGAGTGGAGCTCACGCCCTCGCTCGGACGCCGGGGCTATTGGTCTTCGTCGACCCCGAAATGTGCCTCGTTCCACTCCGCAGCCTCGCTCTCGGCGCCGGCCATCTGCTCAGGTGAGAGATTCGGCTCCGACTCCTCGAGCTGCACCTTGGCCTGGAGGCTGCCCGCCTGGGCGGCCAGCAGCAGCCATTTATAGGACTCGACGGGATCGGCCTGGACGCCGTCCCCGAAGTGATAGGCGAGGCCCAAGCGGTACTGGGCGATCGGCGTCCCGAGATCGGCCGACTTCTCGTACCACTTCATGGCTTTCCTGATGTCGCTCCCGATGCCGATGCCGTTCTCGTAGGCCGTCCCCAGGTTGTATTGCGCCTGGGCGTGATCCTGCTTGGCCGCCTTCTCGTACCACTCGGCGGCGGCGACCGGGTCCTTCTCGATCCCGCGCCCCTTTCCATACGCAACACCCAGGTTCGCCTGGGCCTTGGGGTAACCCTGTTCGGCCGCAAAACGAAACCAGCTGACCGCCTCGACGGCGTCCTTGGGGACGATTTCACCGCTCAGGTAGAGGAGACCGATATTGAACTGCGCATCCTGGTCGCCGAGATCCGCAGCGCTGCGAAGCCACTTCAGGGCCTCGATATCGTTCTTCTCGACTCCATCGCCTGCGAAATAGGCCATCCCGAGATTGAACTGGGCCTCGGGCAGGCTCTGGTTGGCGGCTGCCAGATACCACTTCACGGCAGCTTCGGAGTCCTGGATCACTCCCTGACCATGAGCGTACGAAAGCGCGAGGTTGTACTGGGCCATCGGCGAGCCGGCCTCTGCCTCCTGGCGCATCTTCGCGATGCTTTCGATCGATTGACCCGCGTAGTCGTCCTCGCCGCGCTCGACGTCGTCGAGCCCGAACCTTTGACTCAGGCTCGCACAGCCCGAGAGCGAGCCCAGGAGACAAGCGAGGGCGATGGAGATCGCCGGCGAGGAAATCGAAGGTCGAGTCGAGACTCGTCGGGACTTGATCCAGCGCATCCCTTCTACCCTTTCATTGATGGAGGGGTGGTTGGGGGGCGGTCGGATTGGAAGAGGCGCAGTCGGAGAACCTGGAGCGTCGGCGCCGGCTCGCGATGCCGATCAGTCCGAGGCCCAGCAGCAGGCCGGTCGAGGGCTCGGGGATCACCGGACCTCCGCCCCCCGTGACTCCAATCGGTAGGGGACCCCAGCCGCCGCCCCCGCCGCCCCCGCCGGTGAAGTCTTTCGAGAGCCTGATTTCCGGTAGATCTTCGCGCGTCCCCAGGCCGCCCTCGGCGAAGATGACGTCGAGGTACATGTCCTTGGGAGGCGCCGCGGTGAGGTCGTCGAGGATGACGATATTCTTCTTTCTCCGGGTGTGGCCCTCATCGGAGCGCTGGTCGGGCTCGATCGGCTCACGCTTGCGGAACTTCGGGAAGAGCTCTCTGAGATCGAGCAGGCGAGGAAGGATGCTCGAGGATTTTTTTGGCTTGGCCCTGGCGACGAATACAGGCAACTGGGGAAGGGTATAGACCTCTCCCCGATTCGGCTCGAGGTAGCGAACCCGTTCGCGCTTGATGAAGTCGGTAGCCGTCGTCGAGAGACACCAGGAGGTGATCAACCCTAGAAACGTCAGGCATGCGATTCGGGTTCGAATTCGTCGGCGGCGGGAGCGGTGGGCTCGCCCCCGGGCCCTACGCTGGATTTCGTGATCGGTCATCGCGGGGATTCCCCGTCTCGAGATTGGGGATCCGGCGACGAGAGATTCGTGCACAGCTCGATCGGGCTCGGTCCATTCGGTGCCGAACCGACCGGATCACGAGTGTGCAAATGCGGGTTCCGATTCCTGGTCACACCTTCCCCAACACAGATTCTCCAAGCTTCATCGGGCGGTTTCCCGTGTGTCTTTAACGCCTTGGAGCGCATTTCCCCGGCATCGATGAGAAGCATTCGAGTGGTGTGGCAAGCCCCCAACTCCACGCGATGCGCCGCCGACTTGCGCGCAGCGACTGATCACCGGGGGAAGCCGCCGCGCTACGTGAGCCGCATCAGAGGGCGCTTCCAATTTTCCTGGAATGGCTTCAGCGGCGATGGAACCGCGAGCGGCGCGGGGGATTCCAATCGGGGCCGCGGCCAGCCGCGCGAGCCACCTCCGGGGAATCCGACTTCGTCGACGTGACAGGAATCCCCAGTGATTGTGGGCGGTTGGAACGAGGGTGGTGGCTGGAATCAGATACGGCGTAGCCCTCGCTTCTGCTATGCTGGCGTGCATCTATGGGTCGATGCGGCGCGCGAGCGGCGCTCCCGAGGGTCGACGGCGGAGTTCATGCGGAACGACAAGAACAGGTATTGGGATTGTCTCGATCAGGCGATGGAGGCATCCCATGGTGGTCGCACCGATGAAGCGCTCGCCTGGCTCGATGAGGCTTTGAAGGCCTATCCCGCCGGTGCCGAAGCGCACAATGGTCGCGGTGAGATCCTCTGGGACGAAGGTCGGGTCGACGAATCGCTACACGAATTCGAGCGCGCGACGGACACGGATCCCAAGTTCGTCGCGGCTCATCTCAACCGCATCGAGATCCTGATCGAGGAGCTGGGCGGATTCGAGATGGCCCTCAACCTTGCGGACGATCTGCTTTCGGGCCGGACGGAGCTGCCCCGACTCGAGGGGCCGATCCAGGCCGAGGTCTACTATCTCAAATCAAAGGCGCTCTTCTACCTCGATGACCTCGAGGGGGCGATCTTTCTGGTGCGGCGCGCCATCAAGGCCTCGGGTGACCACCCGGTGTACAGCGCCTTCGAGGGGCAGATCCTGTTCGAGCTCGGTCGATTCGAGCAGGCGCAGCACGTCCTCGAGCACGCTGCCGCCATCGATCCCGATGCCGCCCACGTCGCCTACTACCTCGGCTTGGTGTTCGAGAGGCTCGAGCGATCGGAGGAGTCTGCAGAGGCCTTCGTGCACGCCAACGCCCTGGATCCGACCCACTACCCGTGTCCCACCGAGATCTCGCAACCAGACTTCGAAGAAGCGGTGAACGAGGCAATTTCCAATCTTCCTCGCTCGATTCGCGAGTACATCGAGAATGTGCCGGTTCTGAGCGCGGAGCTGCCGGATCGGGATCTCATCACCCGGGAGAACGTCTCCCCCCAGATTCTGGGCATCTTCATGGGCACGCCGCGCACGGAGGCGATGGAGACCAGCCAGGCTCCGGATCTCGACCGTGTCCTGCTCTTCCGCAAGAACCACGAGAAGATCTGCCGCGACCGCGACGAGCTGGTCGAGCAGATCCAGATCACCGTACGCCATGAGATCGGCCACTTTCTCGGCCTCGATGAAGAGGATATGGAGCGCTTGCGCCTGGCTTGATCCACGCGTGTGGCAGGTCCCGGCGCGGGTTCCTACTTTCCGTCCATGACGTCGCAACCCGAGCCCTTCCTCGCGGCTCTGCAACAGATCGTAGGCGAGGACGCGTGCCTCTCGCGTCCCGAGGAGCTCTTCGTCTACGAATGTGATGGCCTCACCCTCGATCCTTCCACGCCGCGGACGGTGGTGCTCCCATCCTCGACCGAGGATGTCGCGCGCATCGTGAAGGTCTGTCGCGAGTACGGAGTGGCATTCGTGCCCCGGGGCGCCGGCACGGGGCTCTCGGGCGGCGCCCACGCGACCTCGGACGCGATCATCATCGAGACCTCGCTGATGAAGTCGATCCTCGAGGTCGACGTCGCGAATCGATTCGCCGTCGTGCAGCCCGGGCTCGTGAACCTGGATCTCTCCCTGGCGGTCGCGAAGC
>CBDUYG010000098.1:0-9131 GCA_965371385.1 uncultured Myxococcales bacterium
TCGGATCGTGTCGCCTGCTCATGCCGGAGCGCTTCGCCGTCAACGCGCCCATGCTCTCGATGATCTTCGGTCGTTCGGCCTCCACTCCGAGCCAGGACGAGGTCGACTCGCGCATGCGCGTTCCCCCGGGCTTCAGGCTCTCGGTCTATGCCGACGACATCTCGAATATCCGCTGGCTGCGCTTCAGCGACGCCGGCGACCTGCTCGTCACCCGCCCCCGCGCCGGCGAAGTATTGATTCTCGGGCGAGATCGCAACCGCGACGGTCGGGCGGATGGGAAGCAGGTCCTGCTCTCGGGTCTCAACCGCCCTCACGGCCTCGAGCTTCGCGACGGCTGGCTCTACGTCGGGGAGACGGACGCCATCGCGCGCATTCGCTTCGACAGCGAAGCCGGCCGCACGAAAGGCGAGCTCGAACGCATCGTCACGGGACTCCCGGGTGGCGGCAACCACTGGAGCCGCAGCCTCGGCTTCGGACCGGACGGCAAGCTCTACGTCTCGGTAGGATCGAGCTGCAATGCCTGCCTCGAAGAAGACGAAAGGCGCGCAGCGCTGCTGCGCTTCGACGCCGATGGGAGTGAGCCCGAAATCTTTGCGACCGGGCTGCGCAACTCGGTTGGTTTCGACTGGCAGCCCTCGACGGGTCGGCTCTACGCCACCGACAACGGCCGTGACCTGCTCGGCGACGACTTCCCGCCCTGCGAGCTCAACCAGGTCGAGCAGGGAGGATTCTACGGCTGGCCGATCGCCAACGGTGATCGCGTGCCGGATCCGGATCTGGGCGCCGGCCTCGAAGAACGGATCTCGAGCTCGATCCCACCCGCTCACGACTTTCGAGCCCACAATGCTCCCCTCGGAATGAGCTTCGTGCGCGGCGATGAGGTCCCCGAGGCCTATCGCGGCGCCGCGCTGGTCGCGCTCCACGGATCCTGGAATCGGACCCACAAGGACGGCTACAAGGTCGTATCGCTGCATTGGAGTCCCCAGGGCGAGATTCGCGAGCAGGACTTCATGGTCGGTTTCGAGGTCGACGGAGACGTGATCGGTCGGCCCGTTCACGTCGTCCAGGGGCCCGACCAGTCCTTCTACGTAACGGACGATTACGCGGGGCTGATCTGGCGTGTCGCCTGGGGCGACTCCATCGGCGGGGCGGACCAACCCGTGACTCACGGCGGAGCGGCGCGAAGTGGATCGGCGTCGCCTCTGGCGAGCCTTTCTCCCAGCGAGATCCAATCCTCGAGCAGTCACGGACGCTCCCTCTATGCCCAACACGCGTGTGCGAGCTGCCACGAGCCCGGTGCCACGCCAGAGGGAATCGCCGTGAAGGAACTCACCGGACTCGCTGCGCGTTACTCGATCGAGGACTTGAGCCAGCTCCTCGCGACCCCGCCATCTTCGATGCCGGTCGTTCCGCTATCCGCGGAGGAAAGGCGCGACCTGGCGATCTATCTGCTGAATCTGGACTGATCGCTCGACTTCTGCTTCTGGAATCCAGGGCCCGCGAACGTTCGACGCGCGCTCTTCACCCCGATCGGCACCGGGCGTCCATCTGACATGGGTCTCCCCGCGCGCTAGATTGACGTCCCCTTCGCGTCAATGCGCCCGATCGCGAGCACCTCTTGGTCAAATCACATGCTGAAGAAAGCCTCGGCGCCAATCCCGGCGACGCGGCTCTCAACCCCGCCGACTCGGTCGCGATGGGGGTTCCCGCCGCCTCTGTACCCAGGGATACGCGGAAGAGCGGCACCGGACTCTTCCGTGCCCTGCACCACCGCGCCTTCCGACTCCTCTTCGTCGCCTTCCTGATCAACCAGACCGGCTTCTGGATCTCCCACATCTCGCTCCAGGGATTGATGGTGGAGCTCTCGAACAACGATACGCGCCTCAACGGCCTGCTCTTCTTCACCCTCTTCCTACCCGCCTTCGTGCTCGCTCCGGCGGCGGGGCTGGCCGCCGATCGCTTCGACCGCAAGCGCATCGTGCTCTGCTGCTACGCGGGGGTGGCGATCACGGCCGCGATCCTCGCCGGGTGCACCGCGACCCAGATCATCACACCTCCCCGCTTGCTGGCCATCGCCTTCGCGATGGGGATCACCTTTGCCTTCTCGGGCCCGGCGAGCATGGCAATCGCCGCCAACGCGGTGACGCTCGAGGATCTGCCGAGCGCGGTCTCGCTCCAGTCGGCGGCCAACAACCTCACGCGGGTCGCGGGGCCCCTGCTCGCCGCGCCTCTGCTCGCGACCGGGCGCTTCGAGTACTCATTTGCGATCTACTTTCTGGCGGCGGCGGTGGCGGGCTTCCTCACCCTGGCAATGAAAATCGTCCGGCATGTTCCAGACGAAGACGATACGGGAATCGTCGAGCGGCTCACCGCCGGCTATCGTCATGCCCAGGATCGGCACCCGGCGATCCCGGCGCTTTCGACGGTCGCGGTGCTCTCGTTCTTCGGGGTCTCTCACACGGTCCTGATGCCCGCCTTCGCCCAGGATGTGCTCGGCAGCAAGGACTACTTCGTCCTGCTCGTCGCAGCGACCGGCATCGGAGCCATGCTGGGCGCGCTCGTTACCGGGATCGTGAAGAATCCACCGACCCTCGAGCGAGCCACCCTCTCCATGGCGGCCTACGGTGGAGTACTCGCGATCTTCGCGGGGACCTCCAACCTCGGCGTTGCCCTCGTGACCCAGTTCGTCATCGGCTTCTTCTACTTCACGATCATGACCAGCCTGCAGACGTTGATCCAGCAGATCGTCGACGAAGGAAAACGGGGCCGGGTGATGAGCCTCTTCCAGGTCGCCTGGGCGGGCCTGGTCCCCTTCGGCAGCCTCGCGATGGGCTATCTCGCGCAGCCCATCGGTACGCCGGCAACGCTGCGGATCGCTGCTCTGATCTGTGTCCTCTACGGGATCGCGATTACTCTGACCGCCCGGCGCTGGAAGCATGCAGCTAGTGAGCTCCACACGACAGCCGATCCAGCAAGTCCCGTGCGCTGAAGAGTCCCCACCAACCATCACCTTCGGGAGCACACGCCTGGCCATGGATCGCTCGCCCAACCCGGCCCGCGCGGCGGCGACTTCCATTGCGAAATCGGGCAAGCGCCGCTAGAAAAGACGAAACGCAGCGCGGCGCACCGGGAGATTCACGCCACCGGGTGGGAGTGTTTGATAGCGGCGGTAGGGGTGGTAGCGGCGAGAGAAGCGAGATCGACCGTTGAGGATAGAGGATGAAGAGGCGAGAGTCCCCACGATGACCCACCCGATCGCGAATCCGAACAGCGTCCCCTCGCCGGGAGGCTCGGGAGTGGAGCTATCGCGTTTTCTCGAGAGCGAAGGGCTGCGAGAGGGTATCGGTCTCGGCCTGCGCGGAGTAGCGGGAGACTTCGGGCGCGAGAGCGAAGAGTTCGCCCGTGCCGGATTGGCGGCACTCGAGGGCTGGCAGGTGCGGTCCTCCAGGGCGATCTCGCGCTTCGGTTCGATCTCACCTAGCACACGCATCCTCCGCATCACCTCACTCGACTGCTCTCCGGAGGCGCGCAGGGATACGATTCTTCACGAAGTGGCGCACATCCTGACGGCCGCCCTGATCAAGAAGCGTGAGAAGCACGGCCCTGACTGGCAGCGTATCGCCTCGGCCCTCGGCGCTCAGCCTCGCTCTCGCGGCGACGACGAACGCTTCCGAGTCGCCGCCCAGGTGCTCCGCGAGGCCCGACTCAAGGTCGTCGCACGCTGCGAGCGCTGTGGCTATGAGATCAAACGGGTGCGGCGCAGCCATCGATGCTGGAACCGCTTCGTTCATCGGCCCTGTGGTGGAAGGCTCCGCACCATCGATCCCGGGCTGATGTAGTAGGCTGCGGAATGAGCATGCACCGACGTCCACTCGCCCTCACCATTCTGCTGCTCGCGGTTGGAATCGAGGCCGGCTGTGAAAACATCGATTCGAACCTGGCGATGAGCTCTGCGGCCGATGCCTACTCGGCGTACCAGCTCGACGACGCGCAAGTGATCGAGCTGTCGGCACGGGCGCGCGAAAGCATGGATCGGGAGAACACCCTCGCTTCGGCCTCGTCTCCCTATACGAAGCGGCTGATGAATATCGTCGGCCCCCATCAGAACGAGGGGGGTCGCGATTTCGACTTCCGCGTCTACGTCACTCCGGACATCAACGCCTTTGCGATGGCAGATGGGACCGTGCGGGTCTACACCGGGCTGATGGATCTCATGAGCGATGATGAACTTCTCTTCGTACTCGGGCACGAGATCGGCCACGTCGAGCTGGGTCACTCGAAGAACAAGATGCGGGTCGCTTACGCGGCCGCCGCCGCTCGCAAGGGCCTCGCCGCGACCAGGGGGACGGTCGGCGAGCTGGCCCGCTCCGACATCGGGAACATCGCCGAGCAGGTGGTCAATGCCCAGTTCTCCCAACGCGAGGAGCTCGCGGCCGACTCATTCAGTCTCGATTTCATGCACGAGCACGGATATCCGGAGCAGGCCGCCCTCAGTGCACTCGGCAAGCTGGGAGGCAGCAGCAGCAGCTTCCTGGCAAGTCATCCGGATTCCGCGAAACGCCAGCAGAAGATCCAGGATCAGATCGCGCGCGACGAGGGTACGAGATAGCTCGGGCTCGCAACCGCCCTGCCTACAGCAGCCGCTTCGCTTCTCCGACAAGAGGGGGAGTCCCGCAAGGCCCCGAGATCCTCGGGGGTGGAGCGAGGAGGCGGCACGTGATCGAAGGGCTGATCGTCTCGGGGATCAGCGGGCTGCTCTGGGCGCTCTACTGGTCCGTGAATGCCGCGCCCCTTGCCGTCTTCACGGGCGGGCTCTGGCTCGTGGGGGCCGGTCTCGTGTTCGGCGTGCCGGCCGGGCTCGTCTATCATGTCCATCTCTACCAATCCCTGCGCAACATCGATGCCCTGCCTGCAGGTTGGTGGCTGAGGCCAACGGCGCTCCATCATCTCGTTCCGACCGGGGACCGGCTTCGGGTTCTCGGCTGGTGCTATCTGGGGGCCCTGGGCTTCCTCGTCATCCTGATCGGGCTACCGATGGCGGCGACCGGGGCCTGGCGGCTTGAATAGCGATCGGCTTTCGCTCGATCCCCGGAAGCCCGCGTGGCGGAGGGAAGCTCGCGTCCAGCCGCGCAGATTCCTGGCGTTCCGCTCCCGCCCGGACTCCAGTCGGTCCGGAAGATTCGCGTGACACGCCATCGCGAGCACGCCAATCGTGATGCAGCACATCAACCCGGAGTTGCGTCCAGCCGAAACAAGGGCGGAGAGGCGCAGTGTGTCCTTCTTGAACCATCCATTTGGCTGCGCGAGGGGCAGGGATGCGAATCAACCGAAAAACGCTTCGATTCACGATCCTGGCCGTCGTCGGTTATCTCGTCTGGCAGAACCTCTCCCTCGGCGCTCGAGAGACCGTGGTGCTCCACATTCAGGACAGCACCCATCGCGACCTCTTCGCGACGCTCTGGGTCGTCGACGAGGGTCCTTTCACCTGGCTGCGAGCCGAGAAGCGCACTCGCCGCTGGCTCGATCCCCTGCGCGAGAATCCGAATGTGCGCCTCTACCGAGACGGCCGGACGCTCGAGTACGTGGCCCACTTCTACGACGACCCCGATTCCCGCTCCCTGGTGAACGCAAGATTTCGCGCGAAGTATGGGCTGGCGGACGAGGCCCGCGGTCTGCTCGGCGGTCGCGATTCGATCCCGATTCGACTCGACCGGCTCTGACTCTCGCCTGAACTCATCCGGGGCATCCACCCCTGAGACGCAGTGCCCGGAAGACTCCCGCTCTCATTCGAGCAGCGATCGCGGCGCGCTCCTGGCGGAGAAGCAAGGCGTCCGGTGGAGATCGCCCGGGGAGGCCCTCGGGACGCTGGCTAAGCCGCCCTGCCCGACCCACGCTTGCGCTTCTTTGCGACGGCGGGCTCCTCATCGTCGGGCTTCGACTCCGCCAGCATCGGAACGATCAGCTCGGGCCCGACCGCGTAACCGAAGAGGTAGCCCTGCATCTCGTCGCAGCCCATCTCTTCGAGAAGGTCGCGCTGCACTTCGGTCTCGATCCCTTCGGCGACGACCTCGAGCCGCAGGACCTTCGCGGTTGCCACGATCGCCGAGATGATCCCGACGGCGTCGTCGTCCGTGGCGATGTTCTTCACGAAGGAGCGGTCGATCTTCAGCGTATCGACCGGAAGGCGTGCGAGGTAGCTGAGAGACGAGTAGCCGGTGCCAAAATCGTCGAGGGAGACTCCGCAGCCAAATTCCCTGATCTCCTCGAGCACCCGGATTGCTACGTCCTCGTCTTCGAATAGCGCGCTCTCGGTGACCTCGAACTCGACCCAGCTCGGCTCGACGGCGTTCGACTCGAGCGTCTCGCGAATTCGCTCGACCAGCTCCGGCACGAGCTGGTAACTCGAGAGGTTGATCGCCACTCCGATCTCCCAGCCCTCCTCCCTCCAGCGCTTCACCTGAGCAATCGACTCCTGCATCACCCAGTCTCCCAGGCTGCAAATCAGGCCGCTCTCCTCGGCGATCGCGATGAAATCTTTCGGCGAGACCTCCCCGAGCAGAGGATCGCGCCAGCGTAGAAGCGCCTCGACCCGACAGATCCGGCCGCTCTCGACGCGGACGCGCGGCTGGTAGTGGACCTTGAGCTCCTCTCGCTCGATGGCCCGGCGCAGCCTGTTCTCGATGCGCCAGCGCTCGACGGCCTCCTCCTGCATGGCGGGATCGTAGAAGCGGCAGCGATTGCGTCCTTCCGCCTTGGCGCGGTACATGGCCGTATCACTGCTGCGAAGTAGATCCTCGCTGCTCATCCCGTCTCGCGGGCAGATCGAGACTCCGATGCTTCCCGTGAGCACCACCTGCTGTCCCATGATCGAACAGGGTTCGGCGATGGCGCCGAGCAGGCGCTCGGCGATCGACTCGAGAACCTCGACATCGGTGACACCCGGGAGAAGTACGGTGAATTCATCACCGCCCAGCCGAGCGATCGTCGAGTTGGCAAGCTCGGCAAACTCCTTCTGGGCCTCATCGATGATCGTCGCAGTGATGCGCGAGCTCGCGGTCTGGAGAATTTCGTCTCCGGCCGAATGGCCCATGGTATCGTTGATGAGCTTGAACCGGTCGAGGTCGATGAACAGGAGCGCGAGGCCACCTCCCTGGTTCGCGACCTTCTCGAGCTCGACCTCGAGGCGTTGAGCGAGAAATCGACGATTTCCAATCCCGGTGAGTCCGTCGTCGTAAGCGAGGAGCCGGATCTGTTCTTCGAAGTGCTTGCGCTCGGTGACATCCTGCACCGAGGCCTGCACGCGATCCGATCGACCCGGTACGGACACCCGCTGACCCTGCATATGGAGAATCATGGTGCTCGAGTCGGGTGCCAGGGCGCGCACATCGACGCGGAACGGCCTTCCCTCCAGCGCACAGGCATCCAGCAAGCCACCCAGGGCTTCGCGATCCCCTTCGTGAATGCGATCGAGGAGCTCACGCAATGGAACCGCCTCGGGGCCCTCCAGAGCAAAGATCCGGAAGAATTCGGCCGAGCCCTCGATGAGACCTGTCTCGATGTCCAGATCCCAATCGCTGAAGCGGGCGAGTCGTTGCACGAACTCGAGGCGCGCCTGGCTGCGTCGCAGGGTCGCGACCGTGGAGTTGAAGGCACGCGCGACGTCTCCCAGCTCATCGCGGCTGTAGACCTCCACCTGGGTCTCGAGGTCTCCCCACCCGACCCGCTCGGTCGCCCGGCGTATTTCCCCGATCGGACGCACGAAGTGTCGTGCCAGCAGCACGCTGGCCGCGATAGCGGCGATCAGCGCAAGCAGGCCGGCGGCCAGGATGTTGCGACGGGCATGCGCGAGAATCTCGACCTCGATGCTGCGCGACTGATTGGCGAAGAGCTCGATCTCGATTCCCCTGCGCACCAGCGCCAGCTCTGGCCCCGGCTCGTCGCTGCCGGACACGGCGAAGGAGAGCTCGGCTCCGCAGAGGGTCGACCAGGTGCGAAGGGTTTCATCGCGGAGCTCCTCGGCTACGGCCAGGATCCCGACCGAGCTGGCGCCGTCCAGAATCGGAATGGAAACGATCGCGAAGGGCCTTCCTTCTTGCGCGATGAAGGTGGCCTGAACCGTGCCACTCGGATGAGTGCAGCGCATGTAGCTCGCAGCTGCGGACGTGTCGGACACAGGCGCGATGGGTGCAGCCGCATCGGATGCGCCTGTCTCGGAAGATGCGCGTGGGTCGACCTCGACTGGATTGGATACGACACAGTCCCGGCTGACCGAGTCGTCTCCCGTGGTGATCGCCCGCACCGCGACCTTCACCAGGGATCCCGCGCCGGAGGCGGCCATCGGATGAGCCTCGTCGTCCAGGAACGCGACCGCGTCCGCCTTCTGTTCTTCCACCAGGAGTTGGGCGTAATACTCGAGAGTGGGAACGTTCCCCGTACGAAGGTTGGCGCGGAACTCCGGCGTGCGAGAGATCGCCGCATAGCGATCGGACATACGCAGCAGGTGTTGAGCCAGGAGAAGGTCTGCCGCATGCGAGGCCCGTGCGAGGCGCTCGTGCGCCGCACGATCGAGATCGTGTGAGAGCGCGCGATCCTGAAGCAGCAGGGCGATCGAGGTTGAAAAGGCGGCGAGGGCGGCCAGGATCACCATCAACCGCATGCTGAGCGTGAAGCGTGGAAGGTTCACCGAGTGATCTTCCTCGCGTCGATCCAGATCGTCGATTCGGCGTCGCTACCGCGACGTACCTCGATCGGCCGAATGGGTCCCTTCACGGCCTCACTCCAGATCGAGAGCCGGTAGTTGCCCACAGGAACTCCTGCAATTCCGTACAGCCCCTCGGAGTCGACGACATCGTGGTAGGGAGTGCGTGACACGAAGACGACCGCTCGTTCACCGCCATGAAGCGAGCAATAGACGCGCACGACTCCCGGAGATTCGAGGGACAGCGCCAGAGTTCCATCGGCCAATGATTCGAAGGGATGGGCGTCACCATCCACTGCATCGGTAAAGGGCTGGTGGAGGACGTCCCCCGCAAAGCTCAGGCGCACGCGCTGACCGAGATGCCCGTCGAGCAACTCGGGCTCGATGCTTCCCGTGGTTCCGAATACCAACGCGGGCATCTCGAGCGAGGGTT
>CBDUYG010000099.1:0-9115 GCA_965371385.1 uncultured Myxococcales bacterium
AACTGTGAGTTCGCCGAGATCCTCGGCTTCTATGGGCTCCAGTACTGGTACGTTTGGCAGGTTTCGGTGCTCGGCCTGGGGCCGATCTGGATGAGCGGCAATGCCGCGCTCCGCAAGCGAGCCGCGCAGGCCCTGGAAGACGGCGGGATCTTCGCGTTTGGCCTGTCGGAGAAGGCGCACGGCGCGGACATCTACTCGACCGACATGGTGCTCACTCCCGACGGTGACGGCTGGCGAGCCAACGGCCGGAAGTACTACATCGGCAACGGCAACGAGGCGGCCATCGTCTCCACCTTCGGTCGCCTCGAGGGGAGCGATGACTACGTCTTCTTCGCATCCGATCCCCATCACCCCGACTACCACCTGATCAAGAATGTCGTCGCGAGCCAGAACTACGTCTCGGAGTTCGAGTTGAAGGACTACCCGGTGCGCGAAGAGGACATCCTCCACCGCGGCCGCGAAGCCTGGAATGCCGCACTCAACACCGTGAACATCGGCAAGTACAACCTCGGCTGGGGCTCCATCGGGATGTGTACCCACGCGCTCTACGAGGCCATCAGCCACGCTCACAACCGGGTGTTGTACGGCAATCCCGTGACCGACTTCTCCCACGTCCGCCGGATGTTCGTGGACGGCTATTGCCGCCTGGTGGCCATGAAGCTCTTCGCCCTGCGCGCAGCCGACTATATGCGCATCGCTTCGTCCGAGGATCGCCGTTATCTGCTCTACAACCCGATGGTCAAGATGAAGGTCACGACCCAGGGCGAGGCGGTCATCGATCTGCTCTGGGATGCCATCGCCGCCAAGGGATTCGAGAAGGACATGTACTTCAGCCAGGCTGCCGTCGACATCCGAGCCCTCCCCAAGCTCGAAGGGACCGTGCACGTGAATATCGCGCTGATCGTGAAGTTCATGCCGAACTTCTTCTTCAACCCAGCCGAGTACCCGCACGTCGAGAGGCAGGACCAGCCCCGGAACGACGACTTTCTCTTCGACCAGGGCAGCGCCCGGGGGCTCGGTCAGATTCAATTTCACGACTACCGGAAGGCCTTCGAAGGCTGCAAGGCGCCCAATGTGCGAGAGTTTGCCGCGCAGGCTGAGGTCTTCCGGGAGATCCTGGCCGGCGCCCCGCCCGGACCGGAGCAGATGAAGGATGTCGACTTCCTGCTGGCAGTCGGCGAGATCTTCGCCCTCATCGTCTACGCGCAGCTGCTGCTCGAGAACGCGATCATCTACCAGATCGGCGACGACCTTCTGGATCAGATCTTCGACTTCATGGTTCTCGACATGTCGAAACACGCCCTCACCCTCTCGCTCCAGCCGAGCAGCACGAAGGAGCAGATGGAGGGCTGCCGGAAGATGCTACGCAAGGCCGTCGACGACGTGGATCGCTACCGCCGCGTCTGGGCCAACCACGTCGAGCCCCTCGACGGAGCCTATGAAATGAGCTCGTAGGCCGAAGAGCAAGCAGCTCCCCCGTTTTCATCTCTCTGCGACCGAGAGAGTGGTCTCGAAAGATGTTGCAGTCCCTGGGTTGCGGCGGTATCGCAGCTCCCGAGTACGTCCACCAACGACACCAACGACACCAACTCGAATAGCCGGAGGGCCGGCTACTCCGGCTCGCCCGCCGTAATCGCCCATGTGACGACGTAGTGAGCAAATCGCTCGTCGAAGCTGCACTCGTACCGGCCGGCCTTGCTTTCAACGCGGACCGTCCCGAGGGAGTCGTCACGAGAGAGGCCGCCCTCATCCGAGTCCCACAACTCGATCGTGTTTTTGCCCGGCTTCAGCCTGATGGGATCGATGTCGAGCCGGACCTTGGGATGCGACGGACAAGTCACCTTCGTGAGCTCCCATACCACCTCGCCGTTCACCTTGATGTAGGGCTCGTCGATCCCCGAGGTCCAGGCGAGCCCCGAGAGGAACCCCTCGGAGTTCCGGCACTCCAGATCTTCGAACTCGAGCCAGAACGACGACGAGCCTGGGGCCGGCGCGCGGGAGTCGCTTTGTGTCGCGATCGGATCACAGTCGACCACCCGAGGTGTTCCCATTTCGATCAGGGCGATGGCGGCGGTGAACACCAGAATGGAGAGTCCCCCGATCAGCAAGGCCACCCTGCGCGACCAGGCAGGCCGCCGAGCCCGCACGGGGCGCTCGCGCGGGGCTGCGTCTCCCGCGCGATCCGCGCAGCCTCCCAGCAGCGCATCGATGTCGCGGACGAGCTGGGTGAAGGCCGGTGACTCGCGGCCGGTCTCCCAGTCCGACAGATCCGCCGCCTGGATGCTGCGGAAGCCGATCGGCGGCAAGACGGAGTCCAGGAAGACGGGCACCAGGACACCGCGTTGCCTGGCGTCGTCGGCCTCCTCGCTGACCCAATTCGAGGCGATGGAACGCTGCGACCACGCGACGATCACACAGCCCGCATCGCCGAGTGCCTGGCCGATGTGGCTGCGCCAGGTCTGCCCGGTCGGGATGTTTCGGTCCCAGAAGACCGACCAGCCGCAATCGCGAAGGGCGTGCGCCAGTGGCTCGATGCGCTCCTGGTCCTCGCGTGCGTAGCTGATGAAGATGTCGGCCAAGGTGCTGGGGTAACCATGCCCTGCGCTCGGAAGGGAGCTGCGATACTGGCGGAGCATGCGCTCCTCGCCCAGCGCGTGTCAAGAGCTCGGCGCGTTCATTGGAGGATGGGACGTTCCCTGCGATCCGGCTTTGTGGGTCGATTGGGAGTGGGGGATGCAATGCCTTCATGCAAGTTCGTTCATTGTCCAGCCGGGTGCGCAATCCCACGGGATCACGATGGTTCGCGTATCCCTTCACGGCTGCTTCTGGATTCGCTCCTCTTCGAGAATCTCGAGCCCGACCAGCTTCCACGCGCCGTCGACTGGGGCGACCTCGAGCTTCGCGCGATAGCGGTTACGGCGCTGGTGCACGTGGCCCCAGTGACCGATCGAGCCCATCACGTTCCAGACCGCGTTCGCTTCGAACGCTCCAGCATCGCCCCGCTGAGTTTCGAGCTCGACGAGATCGACCTCCTTGACCTTGGCTCGTGCTCCCCCCTGGCTCGCGAGCTCGAGCGAGCGTCTGGTCTCGAGATAGATCTGCTCGAGCAGCTCTCCCTCGACACTGCGGGCCAGGACGTCATAGATCTGTTCTTCCTTGCGAAAGTCGAAGGCGCGATAGACGTTGTGGAGCAGCGCAGAGACGATGTCGTACGTCCGCTCGGCGTCGAGGGCCGCGCCCCGGCTGAGAGCGAAGGCCCCGCCGGTCGAGAGCGTGGCGAGCACGAGCGCTCCGAGCAGGACGGGACGCGTTTCCCCTCGACGCCCCCCGGTCCCGCTCCGCCGTGAGAACCAGGAGAAGGCGAGCGCGATCGCCGCGAATAGCAGGATCCAGCGCACGACTCGGAGCGAGCGAAGCCCTGCACCGGGTGGCGCTTCGATGATGCTCAGGGTTGGGAGAGCGGGGTTCTTGAGGAAGTTCTCCCACTCGAGGACGCGCCACTCGGGATCGAGGATCGTGGGGAGGGGCCCCGCCTGGTCGACCGCCGAGGCGGGGACCTGCTGAGTCTGTTCGTTCCACAGGTCCCACTCCATCGTGACGGTCTGGGGAAGTGGCTTCTCGATGGGGTAGACGAAGATCGCGCCGATCATCGCCGAGTAGACGCCGATCTCTTCCGGGGGGTCGATCACGCGACTGCTGCGCAGGGTTCGCTCGAGGAAGTTGACGCGCGCCAGCTCGGGCTCGATCACGCGCCCGTCGATCACGACCGGTTGGTGTTCGCGCAGGAAGTCGCCGATCCTGCGCAGCATCTCTGGCTGCATCTCGACCGGGATCGTCTCCCTGCCCGCGAGCCCGAGATCGATCCAGTGCTCGAGATCCTTGGGCCGGGCGACGATCTCCTTCCGCACCTCGTAGGGCTCGACATAGATGAATCCACTCATCGGGGCGAAGTACTGGCGCCGCAGGCTGCGGGTCTCGAACTGCGAATACCAGGGGTCTTCCCAATCCAGGTTCAAGCGCTGACCGGGTGAGAGGTAGCGGAAGTCGTTCACCGGCACCCCCAGGTGGTAGACGACGAAGCCGACGCTCGCGGGCCGTGGGCTGCGGATATTCGAGAAGGTGATGGCTTCGGGATGCCCCTCGAAGGAGTACTCGATGCGCACGAAGAGGATGGTCTCGCTGTCCTCCCCACTCGAGAGCGGCTCTCCCGTTATGTTGTCGCGAATGATGCGCGGGCGCGGCTCCATCTTCGTGATGCGGCCGACGAGGGGCGTGTCTCCGTCGATCGAGATGGGAAAGTCCTGGGTAAAGAAGAGACCTGACCGCTGTGCGAAGGGGAGCGGGGGATTGCCGAGCTTTTCGTAGATCTCGTTCGGGAGCAGGTTGCGAAAGGCTTCGAGATCCTCGACCCCGATCTCGAGATCGACCGCCAGGGCCTCCTCTTCCAGATGGAACTCGGCGATCGTGCCGGCCAGCATCGCCTGGCTGCGCATGATGGCATCGCCCCTCGCGAAGGGAGGAACGAAAGAAGGCGCGAAGAGAGGCGCGAGCAGGAGCGCAATGCACAGGGCGGCACTGCTCGAGCCGAGGGTCGTGGATCGGGGCTTCGTCATGGATTGGTCGGGTCGGGCGAGGCGCCAGCCTAGCTCATTGCCGGGCTCATGAGGGGTCGGACAGGGCCCGCACGATGGGCTCGGCGCCGAGCCTCTCGATGAACCGGGGCAAAACCCTCAAGCTCGACCCGGGGATTCCCGATCTGAATGAGTTCCAACGCCTTGCCGGGAGAGCTGCGCCCGGGCTGCAATTTCGAGGAGCTCATCCAATGTCGCCGAACCATCTTCGCGCATCGCGAATCGCCCTCTGGACTCTCGCGATCCCTTCGTTCGTCTTTCTCCTTGCCGGCCTCGCGACCGCTGCCGAAGATGAGCGGCCGTCCAGGCTCGGGCAACCCTCGAGCATCGAGTCGATTCGGGAGAGCGCCCTGGCGGGCGACTTCGTGACCGTCCAGGGGGAGATCCTCGGAGGCTCGGGCAACAGGGTCTTCGAGCTTCGGGACGATACCGGCATGGTGCTGGTCTTGATTCCCGATCACGTCCAGCGGGATCTCGGGGCTCCGAAGAAGAATGAGACCGTGCGGGTCTTCGGCCGCTGGGATCACGATCCCTCGATGGCCCCGGAGCGCGCGGAGGCCCAGGCCGATGGGCGCAAGGCCGAGAGCACCTGGGGAATTCGCGTCCAGAAGCTCGAGCGCAACCTGTCGTCGAGCTCGCGCAACCCGATTCACTCCCTGAGTGACGAAGAGCCGCTGCCGACCCGCAAGCCTGCATCCAGCACTCCGGCGGCAATGGAGACAAGCCCCCAGGTTCACAATCCCCAGGTCGATGCGGAATTGAAGCAGCGGCTGGCGGCGGCGAAGGACAAGGTCATCGCCACCCAGACGGCTTACGACGACGCCAGTGGGGATTACGCGCGAGCCGTGCATCGCGGGGTGGAAGGCGCCGAGCTCGAGCGTCTCGAGCTTCGCAGCACGAACGCTCGAGCGGCCTACGCCGACGCCGCCTCGGCAATTCCGCCGCTCACCGCCGAAGCCCGGGAAGCCGGAATCGACGAGTCGCTGATCCGGATCTACGAGAACGGGATCACGCCTGCGCGATAGGGCTCGGGTCGCCGTGTCGGGTGACGCGATGCCGAAGCGGAGGTCGGATGGATCGCCCCGCTATTGTTGGAGCGGCGGCGGAACGTATCGCTCGTTCAGCGAGATCTTCACCTGCTCACCGCCTTCGTAGCGGTGACTGATGAAGACACCGTTGTAGATCGCCGTATCGGCGACCGACCAGACGTTCCCGGTTCGACTCCCCAGGCTATTCAGATCCTCCCCGGGCCGCGCGACCGTGACCCGCATCTTCTGGGCTACGAACGAGTTGCGCTCGTCGGGAGTGAGGGGGCCGAAGCTGCGGGCCGTGGTGAGGGTGCGGCCCAGATACTGCTTCGCATCACCCGCCCGGCTCATGCCGGTGACACTCCAGGTTGCCCCGCTGTAGGGTATGAAGGTGATGTACGAGGCGAGATTCATTCTGCCCCCACTGGCCTCGACGAGCATCCGCCAGGAGTCGATGTCGCCGATCTTGACCGGCTTCGACTCCCGGACCTTGAGCTTTACCTGCTCGGAGTTCTTCTCGACCCAGGCCTCCGCCATCTCCTGGGGATCGCCGGCGGGCATGTCGGCCCGGAGCATCACGACGGCATCGCCGCGTCGGGTGACTGCGCCCACGGCTTGATTGGTATTGGATAGTCGCCAGCCCCGGGGAAAGGTGAGCTTGAAATTCAGGTCCGGGTGAAGGAAGAGGCTGCCGCGAAAGATGCCGGCCTCGGGGCGTTGGCCCACCGGCAATCCGTCGGTGACCCGCAAGAGCGATGCTCGGGTGTCGCCGAGGCTGGGATCGCGTTTCCAGCGGATCTCCTTGGCCCGCACGGCATTCGTCGCTGCGCGCGCCTGGGTGCCGGGATGGGTGTCGAAGAAGCCCGTTCCGCGGGTATACCCGATCGCGAGCCTCTCGCTCTGGCCGAGATTGTTGAGGAAGGTCGACATCCCGATCGGGTCGTAGCCAGCTGCTGCGGCCAGGATCTGCCCGCCCTTGTCGGCATCGACCTCCATCTCCCGGCCATAAGAGGCGATCTTGGCCTGCTTCTGCCACCCGAAGCCGATCGTGCGAGCCGTCGTGGCTTGCTGGGTCGCTCCGTGGCGATGGGCGGCGTGGGTGATCTCGTGTCCGATCACGCAGGCGAGCTCGTCCTCGTTGTTCGCGAGGGCGAGAAGCCCGCGCGAGATGTAGACGTAGCCGCCGGGCAGAGCGAAGGCGTTCGGCTGCTCCTGATCCACGACCTTGAACTGATAGTTGAACCCGCGCCTCGGGACTCCGCGCAGGAGCTTGTGGCCGATCTCGCTGATGTAGCGGTCGTACTTCGGATCGCCGAGCACGCCCATCTGGGCCTCGATCCCGACCGAGTGCTCGGCCCCCACCCGGGCGTCGTCGTACTCGGTCATCAGAACGGTGCGCTTCTTCTTGCTCTTGCCCTTTGATCCGCCCGAGCTCGCGCAGCCGGACATGAGCAGGAGCGCTGCGCAGAAGAGGGCGGTCGCCGACGTGAGAGTGGAAGCGAACGTGTGACTCGAGGAGGACGTGTGACCCGAGGAGGACGCGTGCCCACAGGAGAGAGTCGACATCGTGCGGGGGGAGATCGGCATCCTCACCTCAGGGAAGCTTCGCGATCCACGAGCCGTCGCTGAGCCACTTTGCCTTGAACTGTCCCAGCAGGCCCGTGCGCTCCAGGGTCTCGAGGTAGTTGTCCACGAGATTGACGAAGAGCGGGGCGTTCGCGGGCAGGGCGATCCCGATCGGCTCCGCCGTGAAGGGCGTTCGCAGGGTGAGAAGCCCTTGATCACGATGCTGCCAGACCGAGAGGGTGCAGGTCTGGTAGTCGGCCACCAGGGCGTCGACCTCGTCGTCGATCACCATCTGGATCGCCGAATCGTAATCGTCGGTGGTCACGAGCCGGCTCCTGGGAAAGACGTCCCGCACGAACTCTTCACTGGTCGATCCCGCGAGCGCGGCGTAGGTGCGCTTGTCGTCGTTCAGGAGCTTCGGGTCCTCGACCTGGGCGATCAGCTCCGACTTGGTGAGGACCGACTTGCCCGAGATGAAATAGGGACCGGCGAATGCGACTCGGCTGTTGCGCTCGGGCGTGATCGTCATCCCCGAGATGACCATGTCGACCTTGCCCGCCTCGAGGGAGGGGAGGAGCTCGGCGAAGGGAATCTTCATGAACCGGGTCTCGAGCCCCATTGCGTTCGCGAGGGCCTTGATGAGGTCGACCTCGAGCCCGATCACGTCTCCCTTCTTGTTCAGCATGTTGAGCGGAGCCTGGTCGCCCGAGAGTCCGATACGCAGCTCGCCGCTCTCGATGATCTGCTCGAGGGTGGCGGAGCGGCTCCCGCTGCCCGGCGTGGAGAAAGATTGACAGGCACTGAGCCCGAGGACCATCAGGCCGAGGAGCAGCCCGTGAACGAGGCGCATCTGAAAACTCTCCCTTCTCATCGAAATACGGTTCTACCGAAATGCGGATCCACCGACGTATGGATCTACCGCGAGTACGGCGCGTCTGAATGCGTCTGATCGCGGCTTGCCGGGATTTCGAAGGCCTTCGGTGTAGCTTCCCTATCTGCGCTTCGCCACCAGGTTGCTCAGCGCCTCGATGTCCTGGAGATCGGATGTCGCGGGGACGAGGAAGAGCTCGTCGCAGCCCAGCTCCTCCATGGCGTCGATGGACTCGTTGATCGTTTCCGGGCTCGAACGATCCATCGTCTTCGAGAACGCTCCGGCGAACTCGGGGCCGAGGAAATTCATATAGTCGCGGACGTAGCTCTGGAGCCGCTCCTGGGAATTCTCCGCCAGGGTGCACCAGAAGCCCGCGACCCGGCGTGGCGCCTCCTTTCTGCCGGCTTCCGCCCAGCATCGCTCCACCTGGTGGATCGCCTGCTCGATCTCGCTCCGCACCCCATTGCCGGACCACATGTAGACCCCCTGGGCCCACTCCGCGGCCCGGCGGGTCGCCTTGGGGCCGAGGGTTCCGGCCAGGATCGGGGGCCCCCCGGGCTGCACCGGCCGGGGGCCAACCTCGTCGCCTCCCTCGAAGGCGGGCTCACCCGCCCAGATTCGGCGCATCTCCGCCACCTGCTCGTCCATCCTCGCGTGGCGACGCTCGAAGGAGGCTCCCACCGCGCGGTAGTCCATCGGGCGCCCGCCGACTCCGACCGTCACCACCACGCGGCCACCCGAGATCAGGTCGAGGGTGGCGATCTCCTTGGCGGCCCAGACGGCCGAGTGCATCGGAAGCACGTAGAGCGAGGGGACGATGCGGACGCGCTCGGTGACGGCTGCGGCGGCGCCCAGCATGGTTCGCATCTCGATCGTATGGGCGGTGATGCGCTCGCCGCACGAGAGGCTCGCGAAAGGCCCCTCGTCGATCATTCGGCACCAGTGCAGCAGACGCTCGCGCGAGAGGTCGCGCTCCATGTAGGGAAGACAGACTCCAATGTCCATGATCGATGACTCCT
>CBDUYG010000100.1:0-9058 GCA_965371385.1 uncultured Myxococcales bacterium
TCGATTCGCGACTTCAGCAATCGCTCGAGGCGCCCCTTCTCCCGGCGCAGCTGCAGCGAACGCCCGCCCGTCACGTAGACGAGCCCCGGCTTCGCGCCCTTCGGCTTCTTGACCTGCTTGATCGGAACCACCGTAACCGCCGCCGACGCTGCGTTCTTCTGCTTCGAAAACTGCACTGCGAGCTCACTCGCATCCAGGATCGAGTCCGAGGGCGGATCGGGGCGCCCCTCGGTGCGCAGGATCACGTGGCTGCCGGGTGCTCCCGCGAGATGAAAGAAGAGATCGTTGCCCCGGGCGAGGCGTGTGGTGAGGTGATCGTTGCCCTCGTCGCTGCGTCCGACCCAGATCTCGAGATCATCGAGGCTGCGGTAGCGCCGGGGCAGCAACCGCGTGGGCACGCCACGCAGACGCGGCGGCAGCTTTTCAGCGCTTTCGATCGGCGCGGGCTTCCCGGTCGCGGCCGCTCGCTTCGCGAGCAGCTTGCGCAGCTCGGGCCGCTCGGCGATCTCGCGCAGCTCGCTCTCATCGCCTCCCGACTCCTCGAGGAGCGCCTCGACTCGTCCGATCGCTGCTTCGATCTCAGCCAGCCGCTCCCGCGCGGGATCCACCTGTCCTCCCGCCTTCGTGAGGCGACGCAGCAGCTTCTGATAACGCTTGAAGGTCGCCGCGAGGTTCTCCTTCGGTGTCTTCCTGGGATCGAGAGGGATCGTGACCTCTTCCTCCGTCTCGTAGTCACGAACCCGGATCTCGGCGTCTCCCTTCTTGATCCGGCCAAGGACGCTCTTGAGCAGCTCGCCGTGACGGGCGAACTCGCCCGCGCGATCCGCCTCGGCGAGCTCCACCTCGAGCTTCTCGAGCCTCTTCTTCGCCCCCTTCGCCTCCCTGCGGAGCACCTGCAGAAGACGAATCCCCAGCTCGCTCTGCTGCTTCTCGCTCTCCCGCAGGCCGTAGTGATCCTCGATCGCCGGTAGATAGGCCGGGTCCGGGTCGGCGCTCCAACGATCCCCGCCCGGCCCGGGCCCACCGCCACTCGGGCTCGCATAGGCCTCGCCCCGGCTGAGCTCGGGGCGCGTGATGTCGAGGGGACGCAAGGCGAGAGCGATCCGATCCTCGGAGTCGAGGATGTAGAGGTTGCTGCGACGACCGAAGATCGAGAGCAGGAGCCGGTACTCCCCCTCGCGAGCCTCGAAGCGAAGCTCGAGCTGACGGTCGTCGTCGCGGATGCGTGCTCCGCGCAGCACGGCGCGAGAGAGGTGGGCCCGCAGGTAGCTCACGAAGGCGGGTGGACGCTCGGGAGCTGCAGGCAGACGCTCGATCTCGCAGATACGCGCAAACTCGGGACGGCAGCTGAGGAGCAGACAGCGCTTGCCCGCTCCGGCTTCGGAATCGCGGCCATAGAGGCTCAGTGCGAGCCGGGAATCGTCCGGCTGGACCCAGCGCTCGACGCGGTGGCCCACCCAGCGTGAGTCCAGGATCGCGGCGGCGCGACGTAGCTCGGTCAAGCTCAACATCTCGAGATCGCGCCTCGCTCGTTCAGAGATTCTTCCACAACCGGGTCGGAGTCCGCTGGAAATCGTTCGGCCGCCCGACACGATCACGCTTCTTCGATGGAGGGCTGGCTCGAAATTTCATGAACGCTCTACTCCGGGCTTCACGATCAATTCGAGCTAGCTCTGGCAGGTGGGACAGTAATGGGTGCTGCGTTGGGCTACCAGCTTGCGGCGAATCACGTCACCACACTCGATACAATCCTCTCCCGAGCGGCCGTAGACCCGGCGTTCGTCCTGATAGCCGCCGTCCTCGCCGTCCGGAGAGACGTAGTCGCTGATGCTGGAGCCGCCGGTCTCGATCGATCGAAGTAGTACGCGCCGCAGATTGTCGGCGATCGCGGAGCACTCCTTGCGCGTGATTCGCCCAGCGCGGCGCGCCGGTCTCACGGCCGCCCAGTAGAGGGCCTCGTCGGCGTAGATATTCCCCACTCCGGCGATCACCGACTGATCGAGGAGCAGGGCCTTGATCGAGGTCTTGCGCTTGCGCGTCGCGGCAAAGAGGGCCTCACCCGTCACCTCGAGCGCGTCCTCCCCCAGGCGTGCGAGGCGTGGGTGCGTCTGCCCGGGAGCGAGTAGGAGCACCTTTCCAAATTTCCGTACGTCGCGCATATAGACATCGGGGCCCGAGTCCTCGAAGAGAAAGTGCAGATGGGTATGGAGATCGGGGGCGAAGACGATCTGCTCCTCCGGGGCGAGGGAGGCTCGCGCGGTCGCAGACAGGAGCCGCACGCTGCTGGCCGCACTCGAGAAGAGCTGACCCGTCATTCCGAGGTGAATGACGAGCCGGCTCCCCGATCCCAGCGTCGCGACGAGGTACTTTCCGCGCCGCTCGAGGCCATTGAACTCGTGGCCCTCGACGCCCCGACGAAGCTCCCGAGTGGGCGTGACGAAGAAGTAGCTGTCTCGGGTCGTGCGCAGCTCCCGGACGCGCCTGCCGACGAGGAGCGGAGCAATGAGGCGGCGCGTAGTTTCGACTTCGGGTAGCTCCGGCATGGTCGAAGATCACGTTTAGCTCGGTTGCGCGGGAAACGCAGGAGCGACCCGGGGGCGGCGCGCTCCATCCGCGCATGTGGCGTTGAAATCCCTGGGTTCTGCGCGATCCTGCTCGCTGCCCGGTCCCCCTCCCGTCGGTGCTGGAGATGGGAGATTGGAGATCCAGATGAGCCCCTTCGAACGACCCACTGCCGACCCCCTCGAGAGCCCTGACGGGAGCCCCAACGGGCGCCCGTCCCGGCGCAGGAAGGGCGCGACACCGAGGCGCCCGAGCCCCGAGCGGCTCGAGCGCTGGGCTCTGCACCACCTGCAGCGCCATGGCTCGTCGTCCTCGAACCTCAAGGCGGTACTCCTGCGGCGCGTGCGTAGGCACGCCGACGAGCTCGGGACGGACCTCGATCAGGCCGAGGAGGAGATCACTCGCCTGATCGCCCGGCTCGCCCTGGGCGGCTACCTCGACGATCGCGCCTACGCGAAGGGCGTGGCGAAGCGCCTGCGCGGGCGCGGCTCCTCCGAGCGGGCGATTCGCGCGCGTCTGGCCGCCAGGGGAATCCCGAGCTCGCTCGCGAGCGAGATCCTACGGGAGTCCGAGACTGGGGAGCCCGAGCTCGAGGCCGCGATCGCGCTCGCGAGGCGGCGACGCCTGGGCCCCTTTCGACGCGACCCCGAAGAGCGGAAGATTCGCCGAGAGCGCGATCTGGCCGCATTCGGGCGTGCGGGCTTCTCCTACGACGTGGCCAGGCGAGTCGTCGAGGCGGAGGATCCACCCGCTCTCGAAGCCCTCCTGGGGCAGGAGTCCGATTCCGGCTGATCCAGCTCCCCCGAGATCGATCCGGAGCGAGTCGGCGATCGGGAGCCGACGTGCGGACTACTCCTGGGAGGCGGGCGGCTTCGCCTCTCCCGTTTCGACGTTGTCGAAGAGCTTGGAGGTGATCTCCTTCACGAAATCCTTCGCGATCACGATCCAGAGGATCAGCGGGATGCTGTCGCAGAGCAGCATGACGGGCAGGAAGCGCGAGTAGGACTGCTGGTCGAGGTTTTCGAGATCGGGCACCGCGACGTACTGATACCAGACGAAGAAGACCTGGAAGAGAAAGATCACTACGAAGCCCACGACGATCCCGACCCCCCGGCGGGTCAGGCTCATGCGCGGCGTCACGATCATCAGGACGAGGAAGGGGAGGTAGTTGATGAAGCGATCGCGCGCGCCTTCGGGCAGCAATGCGTGATAGCCGAGGAGGCTGTAGATCGGCAGCGAGAGCTGCAGAAAGAGATCGCCGTAGGCCTCGCGCCCCCATTTCTCCCAGATCCAGGCGATGGGGACGCTGACGACGACGATCTTAAGCAGCACCAGCAGAAATCGGCCTGTCATCCTTCACCACCTTGATGATCCAGAGGAGCCAGACGGATGTGATCATCAGGATCAACGTCGCCTGCCAGAAATAGAGGTGCATGAAGTCGAACCACTCGGGAAGATAACGCCCGACGAGTATCAAGACCGCGATGCGAACCACGTTGAATGCGTAGAGCAGCGGAACTCCCATCCCCAGGCCGATCAACTTCTTCACGATCGTGGTGGGGAAGGCGAGCACCGCGGCCACGAAGATCAACACCTCGTAGATCCCCGTACACTCCTCGATGATCTTCACCGCGAATCCCTGAAAGACGACGATCTTGTCCGTGAGCGTAACGCCGTCGCTGAAGAGATCGAACGCCTGATACTCCACCCACGCCGTTCCAGCCGCCATCGCGTCGACGACGTGGATGTAGCGCTCGCGCAGGGGCGGATACGCGAGGGCGACCAGTCCGAGGTAGAGGAGGAAGAAGAAGACGAAGCGATAGGCGGGGTTGAACCAGAAGTCCTTGACACGACCCTTGACGCCCCGTCCCCCTGTCGATGCTGCGGCAGCGGGCTTCGCCGCTGCCTCGGATGGGTCCGACGTCGATGAGTCCGGGGGGGGTCGATTTCGGGGGGATCGCCGTCGGGGGTCATGCCGCGCAGTCTAATCCCGACCAGTCTCCATTTCAAAGGCTATTCTGGTGTCTGCCGACCCTTCATTCCGGCAACGAAGCCGCAACTCGAAGCGCTGCGGAAGGGAGAAATCCTTGAACGGAGTCGCGCTGAGCGAATCTTCCGCGCACTGGTGCCGACGCCTTGCGGCTCCCTTTCTGCTCTCGTCGTACGTCCTCACGGGGCTTGCCTTCGCGTTCTGGACTCTGATTGGATCGGAGTCCTCCGGCGGGCTCGTGCGGGTCCTCAGCGAGGGACTGGCGGGCTACTTCATCGCCCTCACCTGCCTCGGATCGCAAGCTCTCGCGGGAGCGTCCCTGCTGGCGCTCGCCAACTGGGATCGAGCCTTGAACTCGACCGCCGAGAAGATCCTCTTCGGATGGGTCGTCGGTTTCGTCGTCTCGAGCGGGATCCTCCTGGTGCTCGCATGGGCGAGCGTCCTGAACGTGTGGACCGTGATCTCGACCGCGCTCTTCGCCTGCGCGTGGTCGGGTTGGCAATCGCGTCGGTCACTGCTGGCCGCGAGGCAGCGATGGAGAAGCTCGGGACCCGGATCCGCCGAGGTCCGCGATGCCTCAGGTGCCGGCGCCGGTGGGCTGGCGATGGTCCTCGGCCTCTCGACCGTGCTGCTCTTCTGGTGCTGGCCCCTTTTCGTCCAGACCTTCCTGCCCAACTCGGATTGGGACTCGGCCCTCTATCACCTCCCCCTGGCGAGCCGCTACCTCGATGGACAGCTGTGGAACGCCGATCCTCTCTTCTCGGCCCACTCCTTCCCCGGCGCAGTCAGCCTCGTCTACGCGGCCTTCATGAGCCTGGGGATGGAGGCGGCCATCATCCCCTACAACTTCCTCGCAGTTCTGCTCACGCTGCTTGCCGCGGGGTGTCTGGCCGGGCGCCTCGGCGGCAGGCGGGTGGCAGGCTGGGCCGTGCTCCTGTGCGCGACCGCCCACGTCTTGTGGCAGCTGGGTGTGGATCCCAGGGTCGATGCCTTTCTGAGCATCTTCGTCGCCGCTGCGGTGCTTGCCCTCTGCATCTGGCTCGAGGATCGGGAGGACGTCACTCCGCTCTGTCTGATGGCCATCTCGATCAATGCCGCGATGGGCACGAAGTACACCGGCCTCTTCGTCGGCCTTGCGATCGCAGGGCTGGCCTTCGCGCTCGGGGTCTTCTACCGGCTGCGCGGAAGAAGCTCCCTCCGTTGCGGGAAGCTGGCGCTCGTCGCTCTTCTGCTCGTGATTCCAAACGGGGTCTGGTACGCCTCCAACGCCGTGCTCCACTCTGACCCGCTCTTCCCGATGCTGCGCGGCGACTACTACGAATCGCCGGAGCGGCCCGGAGTGCGTATCCCCACCGCAACCGCCCTCGACCCGGCTCTCGCCCGGCTCGCCCCGGACTCCGTGGAGCGCCGCCGAGCACGCTCGCTGCGACAGCGCTACGAAAGCCGCGAGCCCGCGAATCTCCTCGATCTCGTCGATCTCCTTCGCCGGCCGGAGGCCCATGCGGTCAAGCCCAACCACTTCGCGAGCCCCCTGCTCCTCCTCTTCCTGGCGCTCCCCTTCGCTCTCCCGCGTGCTCCCGGGCCCCGCGCGGGAGCATGGTGCGTCTACGCCATCGGGATCGGCTGCTTTGCCGCCCTCGGAATCCAGACGAATCTTCTCCGCTACGTGTTGCCGCTCTTTCCGCTCTTTGCAGCCGGGGCGGCGCTCGTGGTCGCTCGCCTACCGAACCGAATCTGGGCCGGAGCCGTTCTCGTCCTCGCGTTTGCCCTGCTGGCATCCAATCACGTCGCCGAGGTCAAAAAGCTCGAGAGCCTGCGACCCTCGATCCATGTCCAGAGCGACGCCGATCGAATCTCCTGGCTGACGAAGGCGGGCTACAACTTTACGACCTCGATGCCCCTCATGATCGAGCGCATCAACGCCGAGATCGCGGCCGGCCGCATGAGCGAAGACGACATCATCCTGATGATCGGCGAAGGGAAGGGCCGGCTGCTCGATTGCGGCTACCTGCCGGATCTCAGCTGGTTTCTGCAGCGCTGGGTCGTTGAGCTGGTGCTGGCAGACCACGACTCGGACGAGCTCCTGCGGGCGCTACGCGACCGGGGCGTGAGTCACATCCTCTACAACAAGAGCTATTTCGTCTGGGTGGTTGGTAATACGGAGACGCCGGTGGACAACATCGCGTATGCGATGGTCCAGCTCGAGCGCTTCCTGCACGAGCACGGCGAGCGAGTGCTCGAGGTGGGGGGGATGGGGCTCTTCCGGCTCGACCCATCCTCCGCGCGAAGGCCGGGAGAAGCGCGACAGGATTGAGGGCGGCGAGCTTCATGAATGATTCGGTCTAGTCGCCGCGCTCGGGCTGCCTTTCGTCCGGCTCGGCGATCGCCCTGCGCTCGCGCTGGATCGCGACCCGGACCGCGACGAGCTCTCGGCGCACCTGTGGATCTCGCAGGCCCCCGACCTCGAGAGCCCGTTCGAGCAACGCCTCGGCCTCGACCAGCTCACCGACGACCCAGTGCGCACGAGCGAGGCCGCGCAGCTCGACCTGGCTGGGCCGTTGAAAGAGAGGCTCGAGCACGAGCCATTTTCGTGCCATTTCCTGGACGGCCGCCTGGAAGCGGGGATCGTCGCGAACCGGATCCCAGACGGGATCACGCGGATAGCTCGTGAAATCGATCCGGCCGCGATCTCGAACGAAGGCCAGGTGCGCGACGACCGCCTCGACGTCGCCCCTCTGTGCCGCTTCGCGGGCCCCCTCGAGCTGGGCCGACAATCCGTCGGGATGATTGCGCATCGCTTCGCGATCCAGACTCGTGGGTTCCGCCCAGAGCTTCGCGCGCTCGTGGGAACGGAGGCCGAAGAGAACGAGCCAGAGCGCGAAGCCCACGATGAGCGAGGATCGAAGCACCCTGCTTGCATCGTTTTGCAGCCAGCTTCCAAGCCACGATGAGCGAGCCGCCAACGCCGTGCCCCCGATCAAGCCCGGCAGGATGAAATAGAGATATCGATCTGCGAGAGGGTGCAGGAAGGGAAATATCTGACAGACCGGTGCGAAGGAGAAAACGGCCCACCACCAGTAGACTGCCTCCACGCTGCGCCGACGCGTGGTCGAGATGAGACGTGCGGCGAGCAGCGCCAGCAGGGGAATCGAGAGAAACACCCAGGGCTCCATCCACGACCCCGCCTCCGGAGCCTCCTGGAACGCCCCTACTCCCCAGCTCGTTGCCGCCATCACGAGGTAACTGCCCGCGATCGCGATCATGGCGCGCAAGGTTCCGATCGAGTCCTCGGCGATCGGGGGGATGTTGGCGTTCGTATAGCGAAACACCGGGAACTCGACGGCGGCGAAGACGACGAATACGAGGGCCCAGAGGACGAGAGAGAGCAGGCGGCGGGTGCGCTGCTTCGCTCGTTCGGATTCGTTCGAGGTCTCGCGCGAGTCTCGCCCTGCCGTCCACTCGAAGAGCAGGGCGACGGGCAGCGCGAAGGCCGCGAGCGCCTTGGTGAGAATCGCGAGCGCGAAGGCCGGCACGCTCCAGCCTGGGTGCCTGCGGTAGAGCACGAGGGCCAGCAGAGCAAGGGCGAGACCCGCGGCGCTCTTGAGCTGCGAGATCCACGCCACGGCTTCCACGTTGGCGGGATGCACGATGAAGAAGGCTCCCGCTGCGACCGCGGCCCCGGCGGGTAGTCTGGAACCAATCAAGAGCAGCACCAGCAGCGCGCCGGCGAGGCTGTGGAGCAGGACGTTGACGATGTGATACCCAGGCATCCAGCCCTGAAAGACCTGGAACTCGAAGCCGTGAAGAAGAAGATGAACGGGCGCATAGTTCCAGGTCATCTTGCCCGGCGCGCCCCATGGATCGAGGATGGCCCTCAGGTGCTCGCGGGTGAGGCTGTGGATGTACTCGTTCTGGACGATGTACTGAACGTCGTCCGAGTAGAAGGGTCCCGGCAGCGAGGGCCAATAGATCGCGAGCGCGCAGACGAAGTAACCGGCGGCGACGAGCGAGATGAATCGGATCGGATTTGCGTGCATTGCAGCCGTCAACTGTGCCTCGATCGAGCTTCCAGGGGCGAGCGACTGAGGGGAGAGGGTATAGTATCGCCAGGTCGTTCTCTTCGTGCGGCCGACTCATCATGCAAGACAGGTCGGGGGGGGCTTCATCGTGTGGGCAGAGGGGGTACGCACGAGGGCGGAGGACACTGCGTCGCTCATCCGACGACGAGCGATGTGGATCGCGTCGTTCGTTTTCATCACGCTCTTCGTGGCAGGCTGCGGAGAGGGCTCGGCGAAGAAGATGGACGTCTTTTTCGCAGCAAAGCACGGGAGCGTCGCTGATCTTCGCACCGCTCTGGAGCGGGGCGAAGACGTGAATCAACGCGACAGCGTCGGCTGGACGCCGCTCCACTACGCAATCAACCGAACCCAATTCCCCAAAATTGCGGCCGAGGGAGGAGTCGAGCTGCTCCTCGATGCCGGGGCCGATGTTTCCGCCCTGAGCAAC
>CBDUYG010000101.1:0-9011 GCA_965371385.1 uncultured Myxococcales bacterium
ATCGGTGACCCCTGCCCCGAGCATGACGCTCCCGGCAGGGGTCGCAAAGTAGCACGAGGACGCGGGGCCTGGGGTGGACTCGGAGGCCGAGGGACAGCGGGGGGGGGCTCAGGTCTTGTCGGGGTGGAGGAAGTTTCCCATGATGCTCTGGTAGGCCTCGCACGGGGTCCAGCACTGAGGGCAGTTGTAGTCCCAGATCTCCTTCTGGACCGTGCGGGTCTCCTCGGCCCGCCAGATGGCCCCCAGGTCGAAGTCAACGTCGCGCAAGCTCCCCAGCTTGCGATCGTAGATCGTACAGGGGAAGACGTTCCCCCAGGAGTCGATGAAGCACGACGAACGCAGGGCGTGGCAGCGCATCGGCGTCTTTCCGCTATCGAGATACTTGCGAACGTTCTCGAGGTAGGTGCGCTCGAGGTAGTTGACGGGAGAGGCACCGAAGCCTCGCAGCCTCGCGTAGTCCTCGGTCGCTTCTGCGAGAGCGTCGGTCTCCACCCTGGCGCGCAGGTGGTTGTCCTCGTTGTGGAGGTAGGCGCCCTCGTGAATGATGTTGACGTGATAGTCGGCATAGTCGAGATCGGGGAACTGCTGCTTCGCCGCGGCAAAAGCCACCGGAAAGTGGTCGACGTTCTTCTGGGAGAGGGTCATACCGAGAACGACTTCCACGCCGGGGATTTCGCGCAGGCGGCGGAACGTTTCCATCTGCCGCTCGTAGCCGCCCTCGACTCCGCGAATCTCGTCGTTCATCGCCTCGTCGCCGTCGCAGCTCACGGTGATGATGAGCTTGTCGGGCTTCAGCTTCATGATCCTACGCGTATTGTCGACGATCTGATCCGACAGATATCCGTTGGTGGGGAAGTGGAGCATGAGCAGATCCTTGCAGTGGCTCAGCACCGCCTCCGCGACCCCGACGAAGTCCTTGCGCAGGGTCACCTCTCCCCCGGTGAGGTCCACCCAGTTGAACCGATTCGACTTTTGAAAGAAGCGCTGGATCTCGTCGAGGCTCAGCTCGTCGGTCGGCTTCATCTTCCAGATATTGCACGTCTCGCAACGATAGTTGCACCAGTAGGTGATGCAGAAGGTGAGCTTCATCGGGAACGCGAGGCGGGTCACGTTCGCGCGCAGGCAATTGGCCGCCAGAGCCACGTAGGGGCGTGCACGTGCCATCTACGCTTGCTCCCGACGTGACGACCCCGGGGAGATCGCTCGACGGCGCCAGCGACTCATCCCTTGAGAATCTCCAGATTCGCCTGGACGCGGGCTGCGAGGTTTCCCACCGCGCGGCCGGAGGTCGCCTCCGGGCCGAAGTACCTGCGCTCCAGATCCTCGAGAACCCGGACCACCGAAATGGTTCGGATGCAGATCGGATCCGAGCAGTAGCTGACCTTGAGGTTGTAGTTCGTGAGGCAGGGCGCGCAGTAGAGATCCTGGCTGATCACCAGATCGTCGACATTGCCGGGGCCATACTGAAGGGGATTGGTGGGGCCGAAGAAGGCCGCAACCGGGGTCCCGACCGACGCCGCGAGGTGAATCACCGAGGTGTCGTTCGAGATCGCGAGATTGCAGCGCTCGAGCAGGAAGAGCAGCTCGGCGATATTGAGCTCGTCGCAGCCGTTGATCGCCGGCTGCTTCATCTGCGAGAGCGTCTCCCGCACCAGCGACGCCTCCTCCTCTCCCTTCCCCGTGAATACGATCCTGGCCCGGTAGCGCAGGGCCAACTCGTCGCAGAGCTGAGCGAACTTCTCGGTGGGCCAACGCTTGAGGGGTAGGCGATAGAAGTTGGGGCCGCTGCCCACGTGCACCGCGATCAGGGGATAGTGATCGGGCGGGACGTCACCCGCCTCGAGCAGGGCCGTGACGGAGGCCTGCTCGCTTTCGCTGTAGCGAAAGTCGACGGGCTGTCGCTCGCTGTCGATGCCGAGTGGGCGAAGCAGACGCATGAAGGTGCTCGACATGTGCTCGTTGTCGGAGTAGACGACTCGCGTCGTGAAGAGCCAGCCGCGGCGCTGACCATCCGTGTTGAAGCCGATGCGATGCGGCGCACCGCTCAGGTAGGCGAAGATGGTCGAGAGCTTGATGAACTGCTCGAAGTCGAGCACCAGATCGTAATGCTCCCGGGTCACCAGGCCCAGCGCATTCGTGAGACTTCCCACCAGCTCGCCCGTCGTATCGGTCGAGAGGGGAATCACCTTGCGCACCATCCCGCTCAATTCGAGCAGGCTGCGATTCTCCCTGAGCGTGAGGAAATCGATCTCGACGTCCGGATAGCCCCGCTTGAGCGCTCCCAGTACGGGGAGGAGCATTGCGATGTTTCCGAGGCCGTAGGTCTTGATGCAGAGGATTCGCCTGGGCTCCACCGGAGCCTGACCCGCTCGGGGCGGCGTGGTGGCGTGAAGGCTGGGCTGGTGGGGGCCACCCAGGAAGGACCGCAGGTAGGAGATCGAGAAGAGCACCCCGCAGATCAGGAGCCCCACCCAGTTGTCGATCGTGCGAAAGAGATTTCCCTGCATATCACCAGCGCGGTTCGGGTCAGGAGAATTGCGAGGGCCGAGTATACCATGCCGACGAACCCCCGAGAATCCATGGAGAGCAGGCCGGCACCCGGGAGCAGGCGGAATGACATCCCATCGGGGATGAGATCCCCACCAGGCCGCAGGACGATCGCAGGGACGCGTGGCGATGCACGCTACGGGAGAAGACTTTCATCTCACCTGCACCGGGCACGATCACGTGCGCGTCGTCCAGGACCCTCTGATGGGCTGCGGGTCGTGTGGTGAGGGGCTGGGTTATCATCGCTCAGGCCAGGGTGATTCGTTCTCGATACGAGCCATGGGCCCGAGCGACGAGACCTTGGGGTGAGGGCGCCCAGGGAAGCGCGGAAGTCGGGAAGTGGGGGGCAACAGGGCATGGACGACCCGACGTCTCCTTCCTCGAACGCCCGATCCTCTACCGCGCACGAAGAGGGCAGCGAGCCCGAGCTCTTCCGTGTTGGAGATGGGAGCTATCGCGCCGGCATTGCCGCGATTCTGCTGATCGCGGCAATCCTTCGGCTCTGGGGCATCGACTTCGGACTTCCCCATCTGCGCTCGCGTCCCGACGAGTTCGGCGTCGTGGTCTACACCGCCGAGCCCGCCCAGGGCAACTGGAGGATCGACTGGCCGATCTATCCCCACACCTACCTCTATGCGAGCGCGCTCTGGGGAATGGCGGGACTCGAGATCTCCCAGTCCCTGGGCCTGGCTCGCGAGCAGAGCTATCCCGATGCGGTCAAGAACGACAAGGCGACGGTGATTCTCATCATCCGTCTCCTCTCCGCGCTGATGGGCACGCTCGCGGTATGGCTCAGCATCGACCTCACCCGGCGTGTCTTCGGACGAGCCGCAGCGCTATGCGCGGGCCTTCTCGTCGCGACGAACTTCCTGCACGCGCGAGACAGCCACGTCATCAAGCCCGATATCTTCCTCTCCGCCGCGGTTCTCCTGACGTTCGTCTACGTGGTACCGCTGGCGCGAAAGGCGAGCGTTCGCCGCGGTATCGCGGCCGGGCTTGCCGCGGGGGTCGCAATGGCGGCCAAGTACCCGGGCGTCCTGCTGGCCGCGCCGGTCTATCTTGCGGCGTGGATGGGCGCGGAAGAGAGAGGCTGGCGACGGATTCTCACGCCGCCCGCGATCGCGACCGCGATCGCCGCGGCGGGCTTCTTCATCCTCAGCAACCCCTTCGTGGTCTTCGATCAGCGCAGCCTCGAAACCTGGCAGGAGCTGCTCAGGGCCAACTTCCCCCAGCTCCACGCCGAGGCCGAAATCGAGGCTGGAGCCGAGGCGAGAGTCGAGGCGAGAGTCGAGGCGAGGGTCGAGGCGAGGGTCGAGGCGAGGGTCGAGGCTGGACAGCAGGAGAGCGTAAGGGACGATTGGATGGGCAACGCCCGGCGCTTCGAGGAGATGCGCAGGATTGGTGGCTTCGATCCCTTCGCGGAGCGAGCCTGGTGGCAGGGCTTCGTCCATCAGGCCCGCTTCTCCTTGCGCTATGGCATGGGCGTCATCCCCACCCTGCTCGCTCCGATCGCCCTTCTCTGGGCGGTGTTCTTCGCTCCAAAGCGAATGCGGCCCTTCACCTGGCCCGCAGCCCTCTTCGGCTTCGTCTACTTCGTCGTATTCGGAATCTCCCCCGCCATGGTCGCCCGCTACATGACCCCCCTCATCCCCCTGCTCTTGATTCTGGAAGCAGGCCTCGCCCTGACCTCCCTCTCCCGGCTGAGCGACCGCTTCGGATTCGGGCGCCGCGCCGCGCTCCTCCTCCTCGCAACCGCGACCCTCCTCCTCGGCCTCGAAAGCCTCTCCAGCAACATCGCCCACAATCGACTCGCAGCCCGCACCGACACGCGAGTCCTCGCCACCCGCTGGCTATCCGAGAACACCCCGAAAGGCTCGAGAATCAAGGACATCGGAACGGTCTTCATGCCCTACGGCCGCCCCCATGTCCCCAAAGGCCGCCGCGCCAGCTACGTCCCCCCAAACCCCACGGCCCTCGCCCACGACAACGTCAGTTACGTCATGACCCACGACCACATCCTCTACTCCTCCAGCGTGGACCCCCAGGTCTTCGAGACCCTCGAGCCTCATCTCACCCTGCTCACCGAATTCGACCCTTACGAAGGCGCCACCTCCCCCCGTCGAGACGCCGTCTTCGAACGAGTCGACCCCTACTACATCCCCATCCACGGCTTCGAGAGCCTTACGCGCCCGGGACCCCTGGTTCGGATCTACTCCTTCTCATCGGAGAGGAAGGCCCGCCCGTGAACTCACGACCAGGGGCGCCCCATGAGCAGCCGCCCGTGCATGGAGTCATCTCGATTCTCCAGCTCTCGCGTGGCTGCAATCATTCGTCCACTCTTCTGAAGGTCTGACCCGCACCGGTAATGGATCCATCCGCATTGAGGGTGTACTCATCCTCGGCGCCTCCGGTGCCCATGAAGAGCTTGTCGCCCTCGACCCGGTAGCTCAGAGTGGCTGTGTTTCCCAGCAAGCTAAGGCGAGCCTCGTCTCCGTCGAACTCCAGCTCCATCTGAACCATGGGATGATCGCTTCGGTACTTCCCGGAGAGCCGCTCCTCTCCGCAGCTGGTCGAGAGGAGTGCAACGATCGCGAGTAGTAGAGCGGTTTTCTTCATGGAACTTTCTCCTTGTCGGGGCTCGGGTGCCGGCAGAAGCTGAAGGTAGCGCCGCCCCCGTGAAAGGACGAATGGGCTGCCGCCCGACCGAATCCAGCATTGAGATCGGACTCGTCGGGAGGGGATTGAGGGCGCCGTCCCACCGGCTCGCAATGTGCTTTCTCAGAGGTTCGAAGATAGCTGGAATCTGCGAACCGCGATCCCTTCGAGATTTCGCAGGTCCTTCGAAACCGGGACCTCCCGCCAGTCGGGCGCCCACTCTTCGATCGAGTCGAGATCCCGCCAGATCCGCCATCCTCTCGCGGGAACGATCGCCCGCTTCCACCTCGGCATCGCGACGAAGAGGACACTCCCGCCCATGGCCTCGAGCCGATTCGTGATGTCGGACTTCCTCTGGTAGTTCCAGTAGAGGTCGTGGACGAAGTTCGGCGGACCGCCCGCAAGGCAATAGACCTGGGGAGCCAGACCTCAGCCCGCCGTGATCACCAACCCGCGGTCGACATGCTCGGACATCAGCTCACCGAAGCGGGTCAGCGATGGAGTCCATCGCACTGAGGCGTCGCCCTGCATGAGAGACCGCTCCAGGGAGACCACACTCAGGGTTCTCAGCACGAGCAGCCCGACCACCAGCGCGCTGAAGCACACCGACCACCCCCGGGTCGAGTGGGTCGGCCCGGCCTTTGCGACGCGCAACATTCCACAGGCGGCCAGGGTGATGGCGAGGTACTGAAGCGGTGTGCCGATGATCCAGTGATGAGCCCAGGTGGGACGCGGAAGCACATAGAGCGCGAGCGCGACGGTGAAATAACATGCGAGGAGGGTTGCTGAGGCTCGCAACAACTCGTTTCGACGGCCCCACGCGAGGGCGGCACCTGCCGTCATGACCAGCAGCGCAATCACGAAGGAGAACTCCGCGATCACATGGAACCCATCAGCGCCGCGACCCAGGATGAACTTCCGCACGATGTCGCCCGATCCCAGGCCGAGATAGGACTCGAAATAGGTACCGAGCTCCATTTCGGTCGAGAAGCCATACACCATGCCGGGCGCAAGGAGCATGAGCGTCCCTTCCGTGGCATAGGAGTAGAGATTCACGGCAGCGAGTGGAATCAGCCCGATCCCCAGGCCGGCCATCAGGGCCGAGGCGTGACGCATCGTGCGTCTACTCGAGCTGAAACCGACCAGGAGGGCGAGAACCCCGATCAGGACCACATTCGAGAGCTTCTCGAATGTAGCGATGCCGACAATCAAACCGAGGATGAAGGAGTTCGACGCAGGCGGCGTTCTCTGCATCTCCCCGCGTAGCCAGACCGCCAATAGGACGATTCGCAGGCAGAATGCGAGCGCGATCGGGCCCCAGTCATGGCGGCTGGCGAGGATCAACGTCCCGTCGCTGATTACCAGGAGCAGGAACGGAATCAGGACCGCAACGGGAATCCAGCGACCTGCGATGAGACAGAAGCCCGCGATGCCCGCGGCTGACAGCAGGATCCCGAACATCCTCCAGTTGATCACGCCGAAGGGATGACCGGAAGCCCCGAGATACGCCGCGAAGGCCGCACTCTTGATGGCACCGCTGTAGCTCATGTTCAGCACGGGAATGCCGCCAATGCTGAGTCCGTCGATGATCTCCGGCCGCTTCGGCCCGAACGCGAACACCGCCGTGGCTTGATGCAGCTCGTCGCCGTAGAGGCCCTGGCCATCGAGGCGGATGCTGCTCGAAACGACGAAAAGGGAGACGATCAGCAGCGCTATCAAGAGCACGAGACACCGCGAGGTCAGGGGCGGCGTCACGGACTCCCGGGTCACCGATGTCACGGAATCCGCCACGCTTCCCCCCCGTCAGTGACCCGGAACCTGCGCGCGGTGGGCACGGAAAGCGAGTATATCGACGATCCCTGCAACGAGCGAACGAAGCAGAAAGCGCCCGGAAACATCGAACCATCCAACGAGCGAATGGGGAGAGAAAGAGTGGAGACGAAGCAAAGAGGACCGAATACTACGAATCCCGCACACCAAGCCCCGAGGCACATGCCTTGAGCCGCTCGAAATCCACATCCGCATGATAGGAAGACCGGGTCATCGGCGAAGAAGAAACCATCGAAAACCCCTTCTGCTCCGCCATTCCCGCCAGCTCCTCGAACTCCCCAGGCTCCCAATACCTCTTCACTGCCGCATGCCGCGGAGTCGGGCGCAGATACTGCCCGATCGTAATGAAGTCCACTCCCGCACTCCGCATGTCATCCATCACGTCGATGACCTCCTTACGACTCTCCCCCAGTCCCAACATGATTCCGGACTTGGTGAATACGCCCGGGTCGACATCTTTCACACGCGCGAGCAGCTCCAGCGAGCCGCGATAGCTCGCACCGGGACGAATCTGCCGATAGAGACGCGGAACCGTCTCCAGGTTGTGGTTGTAGACATCCGGTCGGGCACCCGCAACCGCTTCGATCGCTCCGACCTTGCGGCGAAAGTCCGGCGTCAGCACCTCGATCGTCGTCTCCCGAGCCTGGCGACGAATCTCCTCGATCGAGCGCACGAACTGCCACGCTCCCCCATCCGCCAGATCGTCGCGATCCACCGACGTAATGACGACGTGGCGCAGCCCCAGCTCACCCACCGCCTCGGCGAGGTGCCGCGGCTCGTCCGGATCGACCGCGTCGGGCAGCCCCGTCTTCACATTGCAGAAGGCACAGGCACGGGTACAGACCTCGCCCAGGATCATCACCGTGGCGTGACGCCGAGACCAGCACTCGCCCAGGTTCGGACACGCAGCCTCTTCGCAGACGGTATGAAGCCGCTTGCGGCGGATGATCTCGCGCGTCTCCTCCGCGATCGGGTCGGGCCGGGAGCGCAGACGGATGCGAATCCAGGGAGGCTTGGGGAGAAGTGCTTCTCGAGGCTCGGTGGTGCTCATGAGGGCGGCTTCTTCGTTCGTCGGGTGGATCGGTTGATCGAGAAGTCTAGCGAGCCTCGGGCGCTTCCGTCGCCTCCCCCCCATGCAGCCCCGCCACCGCCCGATCGATCGCGCGGAAGCGCTCCGCCCATTGCCCCTTGTAGGCACGCGTCGTCGCCGGGCCGCTGACGGGGATCGCCGAAAGGGTGCTCGACACAGTCACGATGCACGAGAGCGCCACGCTGAAGAGGAGCACTGCGACGAGGTTCTGCCCGCGACCGCGCAGGGGTCGGCGTGCCCCCATGTTCGCCAGGAAGAACGCGTACGCGAAGATCAGGTAGGGGAAGAAATCGATCGAGTAGCGCAGCTCCATGATGTAGTAGGAAGAGACGAGCCCGATCTCCAGCAGGAACGCGATGCCGCAGAGCCTCACGATCCACGAGCTCGTGCGACCAAAGAGATGACCCGATCCGACCGCGGCTCCGAGCACGACCCACGAGCAGGCAAGGCTGAGAGAGACGAGATACGACTTGAAGAGCCGCGGGTAGACGCCCCAGTCGGGATAGTCGGGGCGAGCGAGCTGAAACCAGGGAAAGGAGCTGGAGAAGAAGTCGCGGCTCACGCCGAAGTAGTTGTAGAACGCCGGACCGATGCGCTTGGGATTGAAGGTCCCCGTCTCCTGGAGGATCGTCCACGCCGCCGCGTCGTTGCGCATGAACGCGAGATGCTCGTAATCGACGAAGGTGAAGATCGAGCCGAAGCGGTCGAAGTTGTACCAGAGCTGGATCAGGAGCATGAGGCCCGCGGGAGTAAGGCAGGCAAAGAGCTTCCCCGCCTCCCTTGCGATCCGGACTTCGGGATCACGCGCCGCACGGCGCAAGGCGTCTCCGGCGAAGACCAGGAGGACCAGATAGAAGGGCGCCCCGTAGGTAACCCTCGCCAGAAAAGT
>CBDUYG010000102.1:0-8971 GCA_965371385.1 uncultured Myxococcales bacterium
CATGAACTCGATCGCGCTGATCGAGACGCCGGCAGGCCAGGACCGGCTCTACTACATGGTGTCGGTGCTCTCGAACGTCCTGCGCAAGAACTCCGCCCAGGACCACCGCGACCTCGCTCGCGCCATCCACAGCATGTTGCTGAGTGACAACCCGGATCGCCGCAAGGCCCGGTCCAAGGCCGACTATGGCAAGCACTTCATCGGCTACGAGGCCGAGCGGCGGCAGGTGGCGCTCAAATTCGAGACCCAGGAAGCGCTGATCGCCCTCGGCTATCAGATCGGCGGAATCGATGGAATCATCGGCCGGGGCACGCGCAACGCCATCGGGACTTTTCAAAAGAACCAGGGGCAGAAGGTCGACGGCAAGCCTTCGGAAGCGCTGCTCAAGCAGATGCGCGACGTCGCGGCAGCAAAGGGCCTCGCCCGGCCCCACGCGAACTGAGGCAAGAGGCGAGGCGGATCAAGGCCTGAGTCGTGGCGTAAGTCCAGGCGTAAGTCGAGGAATAAGTCGAGGCGGGGAATCAGCGGACCGTGGTCTTCTCCCGACTGTCGGGCCGGATCTGCATGTCGGTCACTTGGATCTCGAGCCTGCCCATCAACTCGACCCAGCCGGTGTCCTGGGCGTCCTCCCAGAGGCGCAGATGGCCGGGATTCACGTAAACCTCGTTCCAGCTCGGATCGATCGTGACCCACTGCTCGCCGTCGTGAATCTCCGACCAGGCGTGCCAGCTGAAGCCCGGGGTCGGGTCGGGGACGAAGATCAGCCCCCCCACCTCGCGGGCCGGAATTCCGGCAGCCCGAGCGAGCGAAACAAAGAGCAGAGCGTATTCGCTGCAGTCGCCCGTTTCGCTCTCGATCACGGAGACCGCGTTTGGAGCCTCGTGGCCCCGGTCGTACTCGACATGGTCGAAGACCCATTGCTGGATGCGATCGGCCGCCGCAAGAGGGTCGCCCTCCCCTCCCACGATCCCCCGCGCGAGCGCACGCACCCGGGGATGATCGGATTGCGTCCGCGAGGTCGAGCGAAGGAAACGCGCCCGCTCGCTCTGGCCGAGGGGCTCGGGCTCGCCCGTGCGATGGTCCCGCCGGATCTCGACGATCGCCTGGGCATCACCCGGGGTGCGCGAGTAGCTCTGGTAGTGGGTGGAAGGCAGCTCGCGATCTCCGAGTCGGGAGAGGGTCAGGCTGAGCGAATCGAGCTTGCGGGGATCGACCCCGACGTCGCCGGCCCGGATGTGGGTCCATGGATCGATCCGGGCGACGCCGTGCCGGCGTGCAACCGATTCATCCTGGAGCCGCACCTGGAACGGACCCATTTCGAAGGTCATCGGCGTGCCATCCGGCAGCAACTCCATCTGGGTGCGGCTCGAGTCGTCGCTCATCTCGACGAGCGCGACGTCGACCGGTACGCCCTTCCAGATCACCTCGCGGGTTCCCTTGTATGTGTAGGACGTCTCGCCGTCGATCCGCGTCGGATCCTCGAGTGCCGTCTCGAGGGAGATCTCGACCTGGTGAAGCACGGCTCCGATCTCGGGCGGTCCCGCGAGCCAGTCGGCGAACTCGCACTCCTGGCGGTAGCCGTGCCGGGAGAAGGGGGCACGAACCTCCCGCTCGACCGACCCGCTCTGGTAGCGGACCACGAAGCCCTCGGCGGTGCGCTCGGCGGACGTGCGCGTCACGACTCCATCGTCGTCCACCTGCTCCATCGAATACAGAAGCTCGCCCTCCCCGCTCGCCGCGTAGACACTGCTCTGCTCGATCTTCATGCGGATCGAGGTGCCCTGAAGATCGATTGCCATCTCGGCCTGGAAGCGGCCAATGGCGGCCGGCTGCTCGGCGTGCCTCCCGATTTCGAGCTCGAGGAGCGCCCAGCCCATGTGCTGATCGCCCAGGTAGATCCCATAGGCATCGCGAGTCTTCTCGTCCGGGAGGCAGGAGGCGAGATCGAAGGGGACCGGCTCGCTCGACCTCGACCTCGACGGAGCCTCCGATCCAGTCTCCGATGCGCCACCTTCGGCTGCCTTCGGCGCACTCGCCGGCTCGGCGCTCGGGAGAGGCTCGGCGGCCATGCCTTGCAACGCAAAGCAGAGCCCGACGATGAGCGCACCCGGCGCAAGCGGCCGGGAGCGAAGCTCACGATATTTGCGTGAAATCATGGCGCCCCTCATCGCCCTTCCCGGACGGCACAATATCAGATGTGCAGCTCCTCGGGCACGAGATCATTCGCCTCCACGGCGGATTCGGCCGTCGTCACCCGAGAGAGAAAAGGGCCGATTTCGACTATGATCGAGAACTCAACGTGAGACGTAACGGGGCGGGACAGGCGGAGGTCGCGAGTGCAGGATCATCGTTACTCCTTCGAGGTCGAAGGCACGCCCGAGGATTTGTGGCGGCTCTTCTGGAACAAGCGCAAGGGCCAGGTGCTCGAGCACGGCGATGTACGCATCGAGATCCTGCACGCGGGCGATGAAAACGGCGAGGGCTTGATCCGCCACTGCCGCTTTCCCGTTCCACGTTATCTGCTGAGCGGCGGCGTCGCCTATTCGTGGGAATGGCTGACCGAGGTGAAGCCCTGCGAATCCTGGCGCTACGACGCGATCGGAAAGCCGCTGTGGTCGAAGGCTGCGGGCTGGACCCGCTTCGAGGACCTGGGAGCGGGCCGCACTCGCGTACACTTCCGAGAGACATACCACGTATTCAACCCGGCGCTGAGATTCCTGCTCGAGCGCCGGGTGCACGCGTTCATTTCGCGGGACAACGACCGCAAGATCAAGGAGTCGATCGAGCAGGGACTCGAGGCGCTGCGTCGGCGCCGCACCCAACCGCAGCCGGTCCCGCAACACGGAGCAATGGCATGAGTGATTTCCTCCCCCTCCACCCTCCCCAGACCGACCACGTACGCGTCGGCCTGAACGCCATCTACAACTGGAATTACGAGAGTGAGATCGACTCGATTCGCAGCCTCTATGCCAACGCCCTCGAGCGCCAGTGGATCTCCGTACGGGATCTCGATTGGGATCGCGGCATCGACCAGGAGGCCTTCTCGAAGACCTTCTCCATCGCCGGAATTCCGCTCCAGAAGACCGAGTGGTGGAAGCATCTCGACCCCGACCTCAAGTGGAAGGTCGCGCGCAAGAGCACGGCGTTTCTGCTCTCCAACTTCCTGCACGGCGAGCAGGGCGCGATGATGGTTGCAGCCGAGATGGTGAACGCCGTCCCCCACATGGACGGAAAGTTCTACGCCGCGACCCAGACCCTCGACGAGGCCCGGCACGTCGAGGTCTTCTCGGCCTACATCAAGCTCCTCGACGAGGTGCACCCAATCATGCCCTCGCTCAAGAGTATCCTCGACAAGACGATCGCCAGTGAGAGCTGGATCCACAAAGCCGTGGGCATGCAGATCGTGGTCGAGGGGCTCGCCCTCTACGTCTTCCGCGACATGCGGCGAACGACCGAGGAGCCGCTATTGAAGGAGCTCCTCACCTACGTCTCCCGGGACGAGGCGCGACACTGTGCCTACGGCGTCCGCTACCTCTCGGCAATCATCTGCCAGCTCGACGACGCCACCCGCACAGAGCTCGAGGACTTCGCCTTCGAGGCTTCTCGCCTCTTGATCGACGCGCGCAGCGGAGGCTCGGCGCGTCAATCGATATTCGAGGTCTGGAAGCAGGCGGGGCTCGATCCGATCGCTGCGCTGACGGAGATCCGCAAGGAGCGGGATCTCGTCAGCCAGAGCGTCGAGGGGGATGGGGCGCAGTCGGGTCCCGTGCGCGGCTTCGTGATCCCCACCCTGCGCGCCCTGGGCCTCTTCAGCGAGCGGCTCGAAGGGCACTATCGCGATCTCTTCTCCCAGAACTTCGGAGAAGAACGTGCCCGGAACCTCGACCTCAGCTGGGATCTCCCCGAGGACCTCGAGGCCTGGGTGATGAGCGAGAGCTGAGCTCCAGCGCTCTCACGCGCCTGCCGAATGGATTATGATGTGGGCTCATCGGCTCCTCATGATCGTCGATATTCCGCCGCTACGGGCGGGGGCGGAAGATTCGGGTGGACGACAGCGGCCAGGCGCAAGAAGCAGATCCATTGACAGGGCGAGAGGTGAAGCGTTTTGCCCTTGCGGCGCTCCTTCGAGAAGCGGAGAAGCGTGGAGTCCACCGCGACCGGCTCCTGGCCGGCCTCGACTCCAACGCTCTCGAGATGCTCAACGCGAGACGCGGTCGCGTAAGCTGGGACCTCTTCCGCCATGTCATGAGCAACGCGGGCGAAATCTGGAGCGACGCCGAGCTCTTCGAGATCGGAAGCCAATTCAGCCGCAGTCGCTTCTCTACCCGCATCGCCTTCATCTCCCGGCTCTTCTTCGACCCCCTCGATCTCTACTACTGGTCGAGCAGTAGCCGGCGGCTCGGGCTCCACCCGTTCTTTCACGCCCTGCGCGACGAGGTGCGGGAGCTCGGCGATCACGAGCTCGAGATCACGACCCGGGTGCTCGAGGGCTACCGCCGTTGTCCAGAGCTGGAACACATCCTCCACGGCGTTCGCACGGCCCTGCCCCAGCTCGTTGGACTTCCCCGCGCGAACGTGGAGATGACGACGATTGCAGACGGCGCCCGCTACACCATCGAGCTACCGCGGCGCACGCGTCCTGCCCTCCTGCGCCGCCTCTTCGCCGGGCCCTTCCTTGCACGGGAGACGACGATCGCCCTGCGTCAGGCCTTCAAGGAGCTGAACGCGCAGAACCAGAGACTCGACGAGCGCAACCGCATCCTCGCGGCCGAGATCGTCGAGCGCCGACGGGCCGAGTCGGCGCTCCGGTCGAGCGAGCTTCGCTTCGCCGCAATTGGCGAGAGCGCGCACGACCTCATCATCGAGGTCGATCACCGCGGCCGATGCATCTACGCGAGTCCGAACTACATCGATCACCTCGGCTTCGCGCCCGAGGAGATCGGCGAGCGGCTCTCAGTCGATTGGGTTCATCCCGACGATATCGCCCAGCTGACGGAAAGCGTTCGCCACATGGACCAGACGCACGGCCAGTTCCGCAGCGTCTTTCGTTATCGCCATGCGGACGGACACTGGGTCTGGTTCGACACCGTCGGGAAGCGCTACCCCGGGCCGGATGGAAAGGCGCGTCTCATCTCGCTCTCCCGCGACATCAGCGAGCGAGTCGAGCAAGAGGAGCAGGCCCGGCTCGAGAAACAGCGGGAGAGCGACGCCCGCCTCCGCGACCTCGAGGGCAAGCTCGCTCTCGAAACCCAGATCGCCGACCTCTCGCGCCTCTTCCTCGACCTCGAGACCGAGGAGATCGAAGACACCCTGCGCAACAGCCTGGCCTCGGTGGCGGAGCTGGCCGAGGCTGAGCGCGCCTATCTCTTCACGATGGACCGCGGCCGGACCCAGGTCGAACACGTATTCGAATGGTTCGCTCCCGAGATCGACTCGCGCGATTGGATCGAGAAGCGGGTCGAGGAAGTGAAGAATCATGGAGTGACGGATCCGTCCCCCACCGGCTGGGCCCTGCGCAAGCTCCTCAAGGGTGAGACGGTCCACCTTCCAAGCGTCAGCGACCTTCCACCGGGCGAGGATGGCTCGAAAGAATCGATGCGCCGTAGAGGAACCCGCTCGGTCCTGTGCATTCCGCTGCTCTCCGGCCGCGACTTCATGGGCTTTCTCGGCTTCGAGACGGTCACCCACGAGAGGAAGTGGTCGGAGGACGACATCGTCCTGCTCGGCCTCGTGGGACAGATCTTCATGAGCGCTCTTCGCCGCAAGCGCACCGAGGACGCCCTGCACGAGAGCCAACGCCAGCTGATTCACTCCCAGAAGATGGATGCTCTCGGACGTCTCGCGGGCGGTATCGCGCACGACTTCAACAACATGCTGATGGTCATCGGCGGTTGCGCGGAGCTGCTGCTCCAGAACGAGGGCCTGTCGACGGACGCCCGGAGCGACCTCGCGGAGATCGACGAGGCGACACGCCGAGCCGCCTCTCTCACCCAGCAGCTACTCGCCTTCAGCCGGCGTCAGCCCTACCTCCCAACCCGGCTCGACCTCAACGAGGTGGTGGAGAGCCTCCGCAGCATGCTCATCCGGGTGATCGGCGAAGACATCGAGCTGACGACCGACTGCGCCCCGGGGCTCGAGACCATCGCGAGCGACCCGGGCCAGCTCGAGCAGCTGATCGTGAACCTCGCCGTGAACGCCCGAGATGCGATGCCCGCAGGAGGCCGGCTCACCATTACGACATCCAACCGCGAGCTCAGCAAGGAGCAAGCACGAGAGCTCGGGCTTCGCGCCGCGGGCGATCATGTGGTGCTCGAGGTCCAGGACACAGGCGTCGGAATCGACGAGTCGATCGTCGCCAATATCTTCGAACCCTTCTTTACCACCAAGCAGGTGGGTCGGGGTACCGGGCTCGGACTCGCGATCGTCTATGGGATCGTCCAGCAGAATGACGCGGCGATCCAGGTCGAGAGCAAGGTCGGCCGCGGAAGCACCTTCCGTGTCTGGTTCCCGACTGCACCGGAGCAAAGCGCGAGCGAGACCAGGCCGGCACTCCCCAGCGAGACGGACGGCAACGAAACGATCCTTCTCGTCGAGGATGAGGACGCGCTGCGACGGCTCGTCGGGCGCGTGCTGCGCCAGCACGGATATCGGGTCCTCGACGCCGAGAACGGCCAGCGCGGGCTCGAGGTCGCGGCGGCCCACGACGGAACTCTGCACCTGGTGTTGAGTGATCTCGTGATGCCGGCGATGGGGGGTCTCGAGATGGCCCGGATCCTACGTGAGGAGCGGCCCGAAATCGGGGTGCTGCTCATGTCGGGCTACGCGGACGATCGAGTCGCGAATTCGACCTCGGAGATCCCCGAAGCGAAGATGCTTCAAAAGCCGTTCAGTATGGACGAAATGCTGCAGGAGGTCAGGGGACTCCTGGCGGGAGGAGACGCGGCCGCGAGAGAATGACTCGGCAAAGAGCCCTGGCGCACGCCGAGCGATTCAAGCCTCGGGGCGCAGCTTGTACCGGATCGGAAGGTGCTTTACGCCGCCGACCAGGCTGGAGTGCAAGCGCGAAACAGGACCGGCAAGCTCCACCTCCTCGATGCGCGGCAGCAGGTATTTGTATGCCACCTCCATCTCGAGGCGCGCGAGATGGGCCCCGAGGCAGAAGTGCTCACCCACACCGAACCCCAGATGTCGATTCTGCTTGCGATCGATACGAAAGCTGAAGGGGTCGTCGAAGATCTCCTCATCGCGATTCGCCGACGGGTAGAAGAGTCCGAGTGCGTCCCCTTTCTTGATTCGCTTCCCCCGCAGTTCCACGTCCTCGGTGGCGGTGCGCGCGAAGTGAATGATCGGCGTCGACCAGCGCACGACCTCCTCGACCGCGTTGCTGAGCAGCGAGGGATCGGCCTGGAGCTTTCGGAGCTGGTCCTGATGCTCGATGAAGGCCAGCATCCCGCCCGTCGTGGCGTTGCGGGTCGTCTCGTTTCCCGCGATGACGATGATGAGGCAGAGGGCCAGCACGTCCATGGGCGGCAGACGCTCGCCGTCCACTTCGAGGTGGGCGAAGAGGCTCACGAGATCATCGGCCGGGTTCTTCTTCTTCTCCTCCACCATCTTGGTGAAGTAGAGGAAGACCTCGGTCATCGTGCTCAACGCAGCGTCCCGCGCCGTCTTGCCCTCGAGATTGAACTCGGGATCCTCGGCGCCGATGATGCGATTCGTCCAGTCGAAGAGCAGGTCCCAATCCGAGCGGGGCAGACCCAGCATCCATGCGATCACGGCGATCGGAATCTGTGCCGAGACCTCCTGCACGAAGTCGACCTCGCCGCTTTCGTTGGCCATCAACTTGTCGACGATCTCCTTGCCAATCTCGTCGATGTCGTGGTGATACTTCTTCAGGAAGCGCGGTGTGAAGCGCTTGCTGAAGAGCTGGCGATAGATGCTGTGCTTGGGCGGATCGAGCTGGATCAGGGTCGGCGGAAACTCCGTCTCGTCCTCCGGCTCGGGCTGGTGGCTGAGGGTGAGGCGCCGACCGCTCTCGAAAAGCTGGGGGTTCTTGCCGATCCAGGTGATGTCCGAGTGCTTGGTGATGGCCCAGAAGGGAATGCCCTCGGTGTCCTCCCAGCGGTAGACCGGGTCGTTGGCCCGCATCCAGGTCCAGATGTCGTGGGGGTAACCCTGCTCGGCGTAGTGCGAGGGGTGGACGATGTTGAATCCGTGGGCATCGAGGGCGGGGGCGGCCATGTCGGGGCTCCTTCTGTCGTGCCGTGAGACTTGCTGCCGGGCTCCTCGTTACCCGGCGAGAGCCCTGGGCACTATCGATCCGCGATGTAGTTGAAGAAGTCAGGATGCTGGAGGATCGCGAGGGCTGCAAGCGTGATCGCCCCGTCGTAGGCCCGGCCCGGAGTTGCGGCAGTGCGGTTCTGGACCTCGAGCTCGTGCGTCGTGCCGTTTCCCAGCGTGAATTTGATCTGAAGTGTGATGGTGCTGCGCATTGGAGCGGTGACGGCCTCGGCCCCCGCCACCTCGACCACGACACCCCTCTCGGCGTCGGGGGCAACAGTGCCATCCGAAAGGGTGAACTCGTGGGCGAGCTGCTCGGAAAGGGCCCGGGTCAGGGCGGCGTTGCTCGATTTGTAGGTGTAGCGGGGAGTCGAAGCGATGACGTACGTCTCTTCGCTCGACGCGGCGGGACTGATAGAGAGCGGGGGGATGGGATCGACGAAGAAGATATCGGCGCGGCGAGCGGGGGGAACCGGGTGCTCGGTCCACTCGTAGCGGATGGTGCGATTCATGCATGAGGTCATGGTCACGGTCACGGTCGAGATCAGGGTCAAAGCCAGGATCAGACCGAACGGAACGGCCCTCCTCACGCAGAGCCGCGGCTTTCGCCCCGAAGTGCGGGATTGGCCGGATCGGGTCGTCGTTGATTTCATCGCGTCAGGCTTCATATCGGTAGACGGGATATACCAGT
>CBDUYG010000103.1:0-8950 GCA_965371385.1 uncultured Myxococcales bacterium
CGAACTCCACAGCGAGAGGTCCCATGTCCAATCGAGCCGACGCCCACTTCGTTCCCCGCAGCGCCGAGACCTGGCGCGATCCGTTCAAGATGTACGAGGCCCTGCGTGACCACGATCCCGTGCACGCGGTGAAGTCGGAGGATGGGGACTACTGGGTCTTGTCGCGCTTCGAGGACATCATGGACGCGGCCGTCGACTTCGCCACCTTCTCCTCGGCCCAGGGCCTGACCTTCCAATACGGCGAGATGGAGAAGCTCGGCATTCAGGCGCCGATCGTGATGATGGATCCGCCCGACCACACGGCTCTGCGCAAGCTCGCGACCAAGCGATTCACTCCGAAGCAGGTAAGGGAGGTCGAGCCCCTGATTCGCGCGTTCGTGATCGAGCGCGTGGAGCGGCTGCGCGAGATGGGCAAGGGCGACATCGTCGCCGAGCTCTTCAAGCCCCTGCCGAGCCTGGTGGTGGCGCACTCGCTGGGCGTCCCCCAGGAGGATCGCGACCAGTTCGACGGCTGGAGTGATGCGATCGTGTCTGCGAATGCCACTGGAGACATCCTCAATGCCACCGACGCCGTGGGTCAGCTCTTCGCGTACTTTGCGGCGCTGATCGAGAAACGGCGGAGCGATCCCGCCGACGACATGATCTCCACCCTCGTTCATGCCCAGCTCGACGGCGAGCCGGTTCCGCCCGCAATGCTGCTGGGGATGGCATTCACGATGGTCACCGGCGGCAACGACACGACGACGGGACTACTCGGAGTGGCGAGCGACCTGATCACGAAAAATCCCGACCAGCGCGCCCGGCTCCTGGAAGATCCCTCCAACCTCGAGACTGCGGTGGAAGAGTTCCTGCGCCTGGCTTCCCCGGTGCAGGGGCTGGCGCGCATGACGACACGCGATGTCGAGATCCGCGGCGAGACGATTCCGGCGGATCGCAAGGTGATGCTGCTCTATGCGTCGGGCAATCGCGATCAACGCGAGTTTGGACCGACGGCTTCGGAACTCGACGTCACGCGCAAGATTCGTCGCCACCTGAGCTTCAGCTATGGGGCCCATCACTGCATCGGGGCCTCGATCGCGCGCCTGCAGACGAGCATCGCGTTGGAAGAATTGCTTGCCCGCTGCCCCGACTTCTCGGTCGACGGCGAGGCGGGACGCTTCGCATCGGGGCACTTCGTCCGACGCTACGAATCATTGCCCTTCGACGCCAAAGGCGCCGCGTGATGTCCGGCGCGTGGCTACGCGAAGAGCAGGTCGATCTCGCGGTCGACAAGATTCTCGAGGCGGCCTCCCGGGCCTTCGTCGATCTCGGGGTCTCGCGCACGCGGATGGGTCATATCGCCGAGTACGCGGGCTGCTCGCGAGGAACGCTCTATCGCTACTTCAAGACACGACACGAGCTGGATATCGCGTACATCAATCGGTCGGCCCGGCTGCTCTCGGCTCGATTGAACAGTGAGCTTGCGGAGATCAGCGACCCTCGCAGACGACTCGTCGAGGGGATCCTGCGTGCGGTTCGCGAGGTACGCGATTCTCCCGCCATGGCGGCCTGGTTCGACCCGAACGCCTCCGGCATGACGGCCCGGGTATCCCATGGCTCCGAGGTGATCAACGCGCTCTCCGGCGACTTCATCGAGGGCCTTCTCGATCCCGATCATCAGGATCCGGCGAGCCATCTGCAGGCGCGCTGGCTGGTGCGCGTCATCGTCTCCCTGCTGACCATGCCGGCTGAGAGCGAGGAAGAGGAGCGGGCCCTCGTCGAGCAGTTCGTGGCACCGGGTCTCTTGAAGGGCGCGTGAGCCCGAGCGGACCCTCCCGATCGTTCGAAGCCGGAATGCCATACACTGGATTCCAGTCGGACCGGGCTACCTGCGCCCGAACATCGAAGGAGGACGCTGCCATGAGCATCGAGCTGAGAGGATCCGTCGGTCGCCGCAGCGACAATCACGAGCCGGACGTCAGGAAGCTCCAGAAGGCCCTCAACGATGTCATCATCACACCGCAGCTCGTCCTCGACGGTGATTGCGGGCCCAAGACCATTCGGCGTATCGAACGATTCCAGAGAGGCTTCATGACGTCGCCGACCGGGCGTGTCGAGCCCGGCGATCGAACCCTGCGGAAGCTCAACGCGAGCGTACCCGCGCTCTCCGAAGACTGGAGCGGCGACAGTCAGAAGTGGTCCCAGGAGCGCAAGCTCGCCAGCCTGGAGGCACGAACGCGACCCAAGGTGGAGCGAGTGATCGCGGTGCTGGCGGACGGCGGCTTCAGGCCGAGGATCGTCTATGCCTGGCGATCGGTGGCAGTCCAGCAGAAGCTCGTCGCCGCCGGGCACTCGCGGGTGAGGTTCAGCTTCCACAACGCCCAGAAGAAGAACGGAACCCCGAACGCATACGCGGCGGACATCATCGACCGGCGCTGGGCGTGGGGCGAAAAAGCCGGGAAGAACGGCTTCTGGGACGCGCTGGGCGCTGCCGCCCGGGCCGAGGGTCTCGTCTGGGGTGGCAACTGGAGGCGCTTCCCGGACGTGGCGCACGTTCAGCTGCTCGCGAACTCGAAGCTCGCAGAAGCGAAGCGGGAGAGCGGGCTGGTCTGAAGCCAGCTCGGACGGTGCTGAGGAGTTCAGCCTCCACCCTGGGACTTGATGAGCTGCCGGAGCGGGTGGGGAGCGGGTATTTCGTCGCGCGCCTTGATGGCGGCGAGCTTGAGATCGCCCCCCACGACGACCTCGGCCTGGCTGCGGGCCTCCGCCTGGGCCGCTGAAAGAGGATCCTGCTTGTCGACGGACGCGATCACCATCCGCCAGTTGTTGAGGATGCGCCAGCGGTGATACGCGACGTAGTACTTCGTGCTGGGAGAAGTGCTCGGCCCGACGCTCGCCTCGGCCACACCGAGCTGCGCGTAGATGTTCTTGAATCTCGTCTGGAAATCCCTGTACTCGTCGGTTCCGCTGATCTCGCGTCCCATCTCGAGCCACTCGTCCCGAGTCTCCGAATCCGTCGCGAGGGCGGGGAGCAGCTCCAGCAGGATTCTGTCGCGGGGCCCGAGCACCGTCTCCCGGGTTCCCTTCTCGGCGCTCGTAATGGCATCCTTGTAGAGACCGGCGCGCCACTCCGAGTAGCCGCGGATGACCCAGGCGTTGCCTTTGAGCTTTTCATTGAGCTCCCCGATCCGCTCGTTGGTCAGGTCTCCGGCGATCGAGGCGTAGGCAGCCTCGGCCGTGCTGGCAGACAGGGGGTCGACCGCCGCTTCATTATCGATACGCACGGCCTGGATGAAATCGCTCTGGATCGCGCGATACTGAAACGTCGATCGACACCCCAGGCTGACCAACGCGAATGCCAGGAGGAGGACCGCGTTCGAAATGAAGCGGGCTCGGACGTGCGTCTTCATGGCGGAATCCTCCGATGACGAAATTCAGGCAGCCGCGCGCAGGATGTCATTGGCGGCAGCGATGACCTGCTCATCGTCCCCGAGGTCGAGCTCCTGCCAGACGACCTGCACGAGCATCTCACGAATGAGGATCGGCAGGTTGGCGCCGTCGATCCGGCCCTGAAGCGCTCCGTTCGCGACGTCCAGCGCCTTTGCCACGGTTCGCTGGACGATCGGATCCTCGTCCTCGAGGATCGGACCCAGGTTGGCCGACACGACGGGGAGTACCCGTCTCGCAATTTCGACGAAGCCCTGACGGCTGACGAGGCCACGCGGATCCTCGCTCTCGAGAACGGCGGTTGCCAGCTCTTGCAGGGACTTGAAGAGCAGGTTCGTCGCCGGGTCGTCGTCGTCCAGCTGCAGGAGTCCGTCCGCATTGCGCACCGCGACGCCGATCGCCAGACGAGTCAGCTCGATCACTCCTTCTCCGTCGACGAGCTTTCCCGGATCGTCACCCAGGGCATTCGCGACGGAGCCGATCACCTGGGCGAGCGCCGTGCGCCTTTCGTCGTTCAGCGAGTCGCCCAGCAGCGCCTCGGGATTACGGGCGACCTCCTCGAAGACGATCTGGGTCAGCTCGATGAGCTGCTCTCGGCTGAGCAGGCTCTCGAAGGACCCGGTGGCACCCAGCTCATCCGAGAGGCTCAGGGCAATCGCACGCGTCGCACTGGCCAGGAGCTGCTTGCGGGGATCGTCCACGTCGATGAGGGTCTCCACGTTCTCGCCCACCACCACCAGGGCGCCCACCACGATCGCTGCGGCCGTTTCCTCGGAGAAGAGCTTTCGGCCGGTATCATCGGTCACGGCCTCGATCGTGGATGAGATCAGCTCCTGGAGGATTCTCTTTTCAGAGAAGAGCTCTGCGTTCTCCCCCACCGCCACCAGCGAGCTCTGAAAGATCAATTCGAGCGACTCATTGGTAAAGAGGTCCGGCTTGTCGCGAATCCCCAGCATCACCTGATCGAGCGTCGACTTTACGAGCTTCCGGGCCGTGCCGTCCCCGGGAAGGAAGAGATCGATGTTTTCGGTGAATGCGGCGGCCCCGCCGCGCAGAATGCTGGAGCCCAGGCGCTTCACCAGGTTCCTGCGCGCGAGCAGCTCGCCGGCGGTCTTGGCCGACCCGATCTCTTCGATGAGCGACGAGGTCACACCTCCCAGCAGAGCATGAAGCCGCTCGTCGTCGTCGATCAGCGTGACATTCGCTTCGAGGGTCTGGAGCGCCGCCATGAGCACGTCACCCGCGATCTCCAAAGGTGCGCCCTCGGCGAATTCCACGTCATCGAGATGCAGCACGAAGCCGTGCACGATGCGCCGAGCCGACGAATCCTTGCCCATGGCCTCCGGATTGGCAGCAAAGTAATCGATGCCGATCTCGACCACCGTACCGAGGAGGCGCTTCGCAGGGTGGTCGGGGCCGAAGCCTTCGGCGTGCTGCTCGAATTTCTGCAACTTCAACACGATCGAGACGGCGTCCGGCGCGCTGACGTCGCCCTCGAGCTTCCGGGAGATCGAGAGCATCACCTTGTAGGCCTCGACACGCTCATCGAAGCCGAGGCCGGCATAGGGTCCGCCTTCGATGACGAGCTCGGGATGCTCTACAAAATACTCCGCGGCATCCGCTTCGGCGATGTCACCGAAGAGCTCTCCTACCGGAAACATGAGCTTTCGGTCACGCGTCGAGTCGAGCAGTACCTCGTTGAGCTTGATACCGAGACGGATCGCGGACTCGATGACGAAGATGATCAGCTGCGGATCCACCGAAATGCCCCCCTGACTCCGATGCAAGCGGCATCATACACACTGGTGCAATCTGCCACAACAAGAATCATGCTGACGAAGAGCGCCTCTTTACTTCAGCGCCTACGGCGAGAGATTGGACGGCCGGCGGAGCAGGCATGGAGACTTCGCATCCCTGGTCAGGGCGCAGCGATCCCCGACCAGTTGGACGAATCAACCGCCGCCGCGGCCGGGGTGACCTGGACCCGGATACCGGTCAGCTGGGCCATGCCCGAGAGGGGTTCCACGTTATCGGGACCGTCGGCCGCGAGAATGTTCACGTTCACACCCCCCAGCTTCCGTGCCACGCTGAGCCCGGTGGCGCTCTGATGTCCCCAGCCATGGGGGAGAGCAACCGTTCCGCGCATCAGCTCCGGGAGACAACGAATCGGAACGCGCAGGGTCGCCACCTTCGAGGTCACATCGGCCACGTCGCCATCGGCCAACCCGACCTGGCCCGCGTCTTCCGGATGCATGTAGAGGAAGTTGGTGTGGGCGCCGCTCTTGCGATTGAGCTCGACGATGTTCTGGGTCCACGAGTTGTGGGTGCTGTGCGCCCGACGCGTGATGAGTCGGAAGTGATCATCTCCGGACGCCCGCTCGATCTCGAAGTCTTCCTCGAGCTTGCCCGCCGCGGCGATGAAGGGCTCGGGCGCCAGGTGGACGAGACCGTCCTTCGTCACGACGCGCTCTCCCAGGAAGTCGTTCCCCTCGGAGTTGGTCCGAGACTTCCCATTGGGATGACGGAGCAGCTCCTTGAAGCTACCGCTGCGCGTCAGACGCAAGATGAGGGAGAGAATCCGCTCCTGGGGCAAGGCGGGAAGTCGGCCGGGATGCCGCATCGAATCCAGCCCAATCAATCCATCGAGGATCTTCTGGAAGGCCTTCGACCCGAAGAGCCCCACTCCCGACGCCCGTGCCAGGGAAGCATAGATCGTGGCTTCGTCCCGCTGCTCACCCGTCGGCTCGACGACTCGCTCGGTCGCGGCCAGGTACGGAATCGATTGCATGCCCAGGAAGAGCGGGAACACGAAGGGCAGATCGGGTCGCTGCAGGGGCGACGTTGCGGGCAGTACGTAGTGGGCCAGGGATGCCGTCTCATTGAGGTAGATGTCCGTGACCACGAGCAACTCGAGCTCGCCGAACGCCTCCTTGATCCGCTCCGCGTTGGCCATGGTCATCAGCGGGTTCCCACCGGTGACGAAGAGGCCGCGAATCTGCTCCTCGCCCGGCGTCAGGATCTCATCGGCCAGAATGCCGCCGGGGAAGGCATCGTTCACCGCCTTGAACCCGCCGATGCGCGAGCGCTCCTCACTGACCAGCAGGCCCTTCTCGACACCGAAGCGGGCGAAGTCGAAGATGCCCCGACACACGATCATGCCGCCGCGGCGGTCGAGGTTGCCGGTGACCGCGTTGATGCACTCGAGCAGCCAGACGGCGAGCGTGCCGTTCGTCCCCATGCCGATACCCGTGCCACTGATGAACGTGGCGCCATCGGCCTCGACATAGGCCGTCACCATCTCGCGCAACGTCTGCGCCGAGATCTTCGTCACCGCCTCCGTGCGCTCCGGTGTCCAGCCCCGAACGAAGGACTCGATCTCGTCGAGCCCCGACATGAAGCGAGTCGTCCGTTCCCGGTCGACGGCTCCGCGTGCGAAGATCTCGTTCAGGAAGGAGAGAAAGAAGAAGACGTCGGTGTTGGGACGGATGAAGACATGCTCCCCCGCCGCTTTGGCCGACTCGGTACGCCTCGGATCCACGAAGAAGAGTCGCGCGCCCCGGGCCTTCATCTCCTTTAGACGTTTCACCGGGTTCGCCACCTGGAGGAAGGTCCACTTGGAGACCACGGGGTTGGTACCCACTACGATCATGCACTCGGTATGCGCCAGATCGGGCACCGGCTGCGTGAAGGGAAATCCGTAGACCTCGCGGGCCATCGCGAAACGGTTCGCGCAGTCCTGGGTAGCCGAAGAGAACAGGTTCCGGGAGCCGATGCCCTGCATGAATCCCTGGGCGAAGATCGGATGAAGCACGCCGAAGCCGGCGGCCGTACCCACGTACATGGAGAGCGAGTGGGGACTCTCAGCGCGGAGCTCCTTCACTTTTTCGCCGATCTCGGAGATGGCCTGGCCCCACGTGATGCGATGCCACTCGTCACCGACCCGCTTGAGCGGGTATTGCAGGCGATCCGGCGAGTCGTACATGTGGTGCTGGTTCAGGCCCTTCATGCATGCGAATCCGCCGGTGCCGATATGCTCGGCGTTGGGTTCGAGATGCGTGACTCGACCGTCTTCGACCGTGGCGATCAATCCGCAGGACGCCTCGCAGATTCGGCAGAAGGTGTGTTTCTGAACGGATTCAGTGCTCGACACGGCATGGACCTCCCGGTCATTCGAAAGGATTTGGGTCCGCCCGCGCCTCAGGGCTTGCGAAACCAGGGCACGAGCACGCTCACCCGGCCGGCGTAGTCGGCATAGCCCGGCCGACGCTCGGCCTGACGTTCTTCGATGAGCGGCATACTGATGAAGAGGAACATGAGGGTGATGGCGAGTGGGCCTACGATCGTCCACCACCAGGAGGGGTCGGCGGCGACGCCGAAGAGGTAGAGCCCCCACCAGAAGAGGATCTCGCCGAAGTAGTTCGGGTGACGTGAGAACCGCCAGAGGCCCGCATCGAGAACTGCGCCTGGGACTCGCTGGCTCCTGGAGAAATCGTGCAGCTCTCGATCAGCGGTCATCTCGATCCAGATGGCCGCGCCCGTCAAGAGGGTCGCCACGACATCGAGCACTCCGAAGGAATCATTGCCCACCGCCAATGCCACATAGAGCGGCAGACATCCCAGGAAGGTCAGCACCATCTGGTAGATGTGAATGCCTACGAGCTCGATCATCCAGTAGCGCGATCCGAACTCGCTGCGCAATTTTGCGTAGCGCCAGTCTTCGTGATCGAAGCCTCCGAATCCGCGCTGCCAGTTGTAGGTGAGCCGGATGCCCCAGGCACAGACCAGCGGCAGGACGACCATCTGCCGCAGCAGGCTCGGCCCGGCCGCCACCTGGGCATGGCCGATCAGGGCGAAATAGAGGCCGATGAAGATCGGCGCGAGGCTCCAGTGAGGATCGCCGAAGCCGGAATTTCCCGCGAGGCGGCTGCCTCCGAAGAGCAGAAGAATGGCCACGACCTCGGCCCCGAAGGCGATCGCGATCGGGTGCTCTACACCGCGAGCGGCGAGGAAGGAGCCTGCCGCATAGGCGGCGGCGATCGTGAGCAGCGCTCCCAGCTGGATCCAGGCCATCGAACGGCTGAGCTGCTGCTGGGCTTGCTCGTGGGCTTGCTCGTGGAGATCAGTAGACATGGACTCGGATGTGTTGCCGCAGGCGGACCGGCAGGTCAAGAACGGAACGTCGTCGGGATCGACGGCCAGTGCGATTCTCTCGGATCGAGATTCTCATCGCAAGGCCGAGAAGAGCGACGGTTCGCGCCCTCGGAGCTACGACGGCCACTCGTGCCCGGAAGGCCCGCAAGCGCGCCCCCGGCCCTCGTCGATCGCCGGCCATCGACCTTCGACCCCGCACAGATCCGCCAACGAACGAGAAGGAGCCACCGATTCGCTCCGGCGGCTCCTCTCGATTCATGGAGCGAGGCCCCGCCATTGCGGCGCCTCGCTCGCGGGTCGCGCTACTTGAGATCCTTCCGCGTGTAGTCGAGCAGGCCTCGTGCGATGATGAGGCGCTGGATCTCGCCCGTGC
>CBDUYG010000104.1:0-8853 GCA_965371385.1 uncultured Myxococcales bacterium
GCCTCGATCTCGGGGTGAACGTCCTCGCAATTGACGGCGGGCTGGAGGAATCCCTCCCGCAACATCAACACCGTCGCCACTGACTCGATCCCTCCCGCAGCTCCGAGAGTGTGGCCGACCAGGGACTTCGTCGCGGTAATTTTCGGAAAGTCCTCAGGGCCGCGCGAGAGACCGCGCGACCACGAGTCGATTTCCTTGGGATCAGCGCCGGTCGCAGTGAGATGGCCGTTGATGGCGTCGACCTCGGAGCCCTCGACGCCCGCATCGGCCAGGGCAGCCTCGATGCAGCGCTTCACGCTCTCCGGATTGGGGGCCGTCATGCTACCGCCACCGCGGTGCCCTCCGCAGTTGACCGCGCCGCCCAACACCTCGGCGTGGATCGGCGCGCCACGTTCGAGAGCACTCTCGAGGCTCTCGATCATCAGGACGCCCGCGCCTGCGCCGGGTATGAAGCCCGCCGCCGAGGCGCTCAGGGGGCGCGATGCCTTCTCGGGCTCGTCGTTGAATTTTCGGCAGAGCACTCGCATCGCGTCGAAACCCGCCCAGATGTAGTGACTCGCCGCTTCGGCGCCGCCGCAGAGCATCCTCGTGGCGAGGCCCGCGCGAATGCGATCGGCCCCCATCGCGATTGCCTCGGTGCCGGTCGAGCAGGCGCTCGAGTTGGTGGTGACTTGATTCCCCAGGGCGAGCTGCCCGGAAACGCGGGCGGAGATTCCACTCGCCATCACCTGTTCGACCGCGGTCGAGCCGAGGCGGCGGATCTTCTTGCTGTCCGTATAGGGAACGACCTTGCCCCCGGTCGTATCCATGCCGCCGATCCCGGTGCCGAGGATCGCTCCCGAATCCCAGTCGACCTCGCTGTCGCGCTCGGGGCGCTCCAGCCCGGCGCTCGTCCAGGCTTCCACGGCGGCGAGGCTACAGAAGCGATGGCTCATGTTCATCGCCATCAGCTCGTCTTCTTCGAAGCTTGCCTCGGCGAGCTCATCGACACCGACGGGTGTGCCCGCCACCGTGCATCCGAACCCATGCTCTTCCATGATGTCCTGGTGACGCAGGCCCGACCGGCCCTTGCGCAGGGCCATCTCGAACTCGCGGATGCCATTGCCGTTGGGAGCGATGATGCCCAGGCCCGTGACCACGACTCGAGTTCTTTCAGCTCGTGCGCCGCCGCTCATCTCACGACTCCCATACCCGAGATCTCGCCCGAACAGACGATCGTCCCGTCGTCGAGCTTCATCTCCACCTCCGCCCGGAGCTTCTTGCGCCGGAAGAAGACCTTGCGCGCAGTCGTCGTCACCCGATCCCCCGGCAAGACCATGCCCGAGAACTCCACGTTTGCATCCGTGAATACCGTGACGAGCTTCTCGACCTCCCCGCTGGAAGTCTCTGCGGCGTAGAGGTAGATCCCGTACGCCACCACCCCAGCCTGGGCCATCGACTCGATCAGGATGACTCCGGGCGTGATCGGATTGCCCGGGAAATGGCCCCGGTAGAAGTCCGCGTCCTTGCGAAAGGTATAGCGCGCCACGATATGCTCGCCGTCGAGTTCGACGATTTCGTCGATGAAGCGGAAGGGCTCCTGCTGGGGGACCCGGGCCAGCACTTCCTCGGGCGTCAGAATGTCACCCACCGTACATGCCTCCGTTGACGTGGATCACGCTCCCGTTCACGTAACTTGCCCGGGTGACGAGGAAGGCCACCACGTCGGCCACCTCCTCGCCTCTCCCCATCCTGCCCTGGGGGATGCGAGCCAGAATCGCCTCTTTGACCTCGTCGGGGAGAGCCTCGGTCATCTCCGTGTCGATGAAACCGGGGGCGACCGAGTTGACGAGGATGTCACGGCCCGCGAGCTCCTGGGCGAGGGACTTCGTGAAAGCGTCGAGGCCGGCCTTGACCATCGTGTAGGGGATCTGCCCGGGGTTGCCCGTGTGCCCGACGACACTCGATATGTTGACGATACGCCCGCTGCCGCCGCGGATCATGAAGCGACGTAGGATCATCTTCGAGAGGTACCAGGTACCGCGCTGCACGGCTGCGACCGCGTCGTAGTCCTCGAGCTTCATCGTGAGCATCGGGGCGTTGACGTTGAAGCCTGCGTTGTTGATGAGAACATCCACCCGCCCGGCCTCTTGCTTGATCTGCTTGATGAGGGCGTCGATCTCGTCTTCCTTGCACAGATCGGCCCTGAGCCCGAACGAGCCGGGCAGCTCGGCCAGCAGCTTCTGCGCCTTCTCCTCGCTCGATCGGTAGTGAATGCCGATCCGGAACCCCTCGATCGCGAGGCGCCGGCAGCACTCCGCGCCGATTCCAGTCGCCCCGCCGGTGACGATCGCTACTCGCTGCTCGCTCATCGTTCGATCCTTCCGCCTCGGGAGTTCTGCGAGGAAAGGGGATAGTCGCCATAGTGGATGCCCGTGAAGGTCCCCACCCGCGCCTTTTCGATCTTGTAGATCTCCTCGCCGTCGACGAACACGCTCGCGTTCCCGACGACCAGCGAGGCGCCCTTCGATTCCATCAGGGAGTAGCGCCGCACGTCGATCTCGTAGCGGACGAGGGCGTCGTGGGGCCGGATCTGCCCGAGGAAATCGACCTCGCCGACGCCGAGCGCCCGGCCCGTCCCCGGCCCGCCTCGCCACACGCAATAGAAGCCCAGAAGCTGCCAGACGGCATCGAGGCCGAGGCAGCCCGGCTGAACCGGATCCCCGTCGAAATGACACTGGAAGAACCAGTCGTCGACGCGAACGTCGGCCTCCGAGACGATTCGCCCCTTGTTTCCAGTGGCCTCGAGCAGGGTGATGCGATCGAACATCAGCATCGGGGGTGCGGGCAGGCGCGCCTTGAAGTGATCCGGCGGATCGGAAACGAGACGCCCATAGGCAAAGGCCAGGAGCTCTTCCTTCGCGAAGTGATCCCTTGCCTGGAATTCTGCATAGCTGATCGCCTTCATCGAGCCGTTTCCCCAGTTCCGAAGCGCAACAGATAGCGACCCCAGGTAAGGCCCGATCCAACGCCGACCGCAGCGATGTCGTCGTCCGGGGTCCACTTCTCCCAGTTCATCGACATCACGGACGCACCGCTCGCAGCGCCCGTATTGCCGTACCAATCGACGTTGTAGTGGTGCCGATCTTCGGGCACCTCACACTTGCGGCAGACGGTCTCGAGCATACGCAAGTTGGCCTGGTGGCCGATGAAGTGGAAGTTTCGATCGTCTTCCTGAAATCCATCGCGAAGTGTCCTGAGCCCGCTGATCGTCTTCTTGATCGCGAACATCTGAACCGTGCGACCGTCCTGGGCGAAGTGACCGAGGCGTGGGATCACCACCTTGCCCTGACCGGCAGGGTTCGACTCGAGGTCGTTCCCGAGAATCTCGGCGCGTCCCGGCACCCGCATGGAGAGCACGGCCCCCACCGCGCCGTCGCCCCAGAGAACCGCGCTACTGCGGTCCCGGTAGTCGACGGTGCGAGTCATCACCTCTGAGGCGACGAGGAGCACGAAGCGCGGAAGCTTCGCGGGATCCATCATCGAGAGCACGCGCAGGCCGGCGAAGTAGCTGGTACAGGCGGACATGACGTCCACGGAAGGGGCTTCGATTCCGAGCAGATCGGCGATCCGGCACGACTCCGCGGGGATTGCGAAATCGGGCGCGCAGCCCCCCGCGATCACCATCCCGATATCCGAGGGCGAGACTCCGGCTCGTTCCATCGCCATCAGCGCGGCCCGGCTCCCCAGCTCCGCGTTGGAGTAGTCCGCCGCCTCGATGGCCGCGCGCGGATCCTGGTTGTGGGTCTCTCGGATGTAGTCCAGAGGGAGAGCGGTGCGACGAGAGTGGATTCCCACACGCTCCATGATCCATTTGTCGCTGGTCCCGATATCGAGCGACTCGAGGAACGAGTTCGTGATCTCATTCTCGGGGTGAAAATGTCCCATCCCGTGTAGATAAAGGGTCAATGAATCGCTCCCTCTCCGGACTCGCTGGAAATCGTCTGGATCCCCTGAAGATCGACAGGCGACTCGAGACGAGCCACCCGCCTGGAGCCACCGCTCGAGATCCAGGATCCTGGACCCGCAGACCGCGGACAGGTTCTTCGGGGGGGCAAGAGCGGAAGACCGGAATCTAGCTCGTAATCGGAACCTTCAGTGCAATTGCTTTGCAAAAAACCGCCTGGTCCAGCTGCACCTCGTGCAATCGATTCTTCGTAGCACTCACGGTCGTGGGAAGTTCACCTTTCGGCGCCCTGCGGGCTCAGAGTTGTGACTCGCCGCCGCGCTCGAGTTCCAATTCCTCGATGATTGCGGGCAGGGACTCATTTCGGGCAACCCGGATGCGCGTCCCACTTGGAAACGCGGCCGCGAGACGGCGGAAATATCGCCGATCGGTTCGCCCCTCGACGATCAGCACCAGGCCTCGATCCGTTTCGCTGCGGATCAGGCGCCCGCTCATCTGTTTGAGATGGAGCATCATCTTGCCCAGCGTGTAGCGCCCGAAGGCATCCTCACCGCGCTCGCTGATGAGCGCCTCACGGCGCCTGCGAAGCTCGTTCGGGACCTCGAAGGGGAGCTTCTCGATCACCACGGCCTGCAGGTCCCGTCCCGGTATGTCGAGCCCCTGCCAGAAGGTCCTCGCACCCAGCAGTACCGCCCCTCCCCGGGAGCTCACGAAGCGCTCGACCAGACTCGCCGGATCGTCGCTCGCCAGGCGGGGAACGAGGATCTCGATTCCCGTTCCCGACAGGCGCTGGTCGAGAAGCTCCGCCACCTCCCGCATGCGTTGCAGGCTGGTGAACAGACCCAGGGTTCGACCGCCCAGCTCCCTCACCACCACCTCGAGCGCTGAGGCGGTGTCGAGGACGAGGTCCGTACCCGGCTCGAGGGCGACGACGCGCATGTGCTCGAGATAGGGAAAGGGACTCTCGACCGAGACCGTGGCCAGACCCTCCGGTGCACGCTCTTCGATCTCGAGCTCGCCCATCGCCGCGAAGACATCACCGAGGATGAAGAGGCTCGCCGACACCGCTGCGAAGGACTCGAGGTTCTCCATGAAACCGCGATGGAAGGCCTCCGCGGGCGACACCGGGCGGATCGAAAGACGCCAGCGCTCGTAGGGCGAACGCAAGCCGTCAAAGGACGCAACATGATCTTCGTGACCGGAGAAGGCCATGCGCAGACGACGAGCGGCGTCATGAAGCTCACCGGTAACGCGCACGATCGGGCTCTCGGGATCCGCACTGGCCTGGGACTCGAGATCCCCTTCGTACTCGTCGAACATCCGGCGCGCGACCCGGGCAGCGGCCTCGACGCGCTGGGAGAGGATCTCGGCCAGCTCCGCGGCCTTCGGGTGGATCGTCTCCGCGTTGCGGGGAAGCTGCAGCTCGCCATACTCACCGGCCCGGGCGCCGAGCAGTCGCCCGAATCCCGCCAGGTCGAGGGCGATCTCGCGCCGCCACTCCGCGATGTCCGCAGCAGCATCGCGGCACGCTGTACCGGGCAGGAGCGACTCGGCCAGAGGATCCGCAGCTGCGCCGAAGAGCTCGTCGTAACGGTCGAGGATTTCTTCGGGCCTCACCACCTGGGCGTAGACCTCGTCCGCCACGCCCGCCAGCTCGTGTGCCTCATCGGCCAGGACGTGACTGAAGCTCGGGTAGTCGGGGGGCCAGCGCAGAAGCAGATCGTGATTCGCGACGACGAGGTCTGCCTGGACGAGGGCGGCTCGACGCGCGCCGAAGGGACAGCCGGGGGTGCGGGCGCAGTCCTCACGCGAGCATTGCTCGGCCCGGGTCGCGACCGAGCGGCGCAACATGTCGCGCAGGGCCGGGTGGCGCCGGAATAGCGCCTGGGGGATGCCTGCGATTTCGCCGTGGGGTCGAGTCTGCGAGCTGGTCATCAGCACCGCGTGAACGCTCCGCTCTTCCGGAAAGATGCCGAGCTCGCGGCCTTCGGCGAGAACGACGTCGAGCCGGCGCTTGCAGACGTAGTTCGACCTGCCCTTCATCGACATCGCGCGTAGCTCGGAGTGCCCGAACATGCGCGCCGCGGCAGCGATGTCCTTTCGCAGCAGCTGATCCTGCAAGAGCTTGGTCCGCGTCGACACGATCACGGGCTCACGGATTCCCATCGCTCTTTGCTGCGCCGCGAACGGGATCGCGGCGGCGAGATAGGCGAGGGACTTTCCCACCCCGGTACCACCCTCGAGGAGCAACGTGCCGCCGCCCGAAAGATTGCGCACGAAGTGCCGCGCGAGGTCGATCTGCTCCTTTCGTACCCGGTAACCCGGGAAATGGATCTCCCCCCGCCCTGCATCCGCGAGGGCCTCGCAGATCGCATCCTCGTCGAAGGGAACGGGTGGATGCTCGCTCGCTTCGATGTGGATGTACTGCGGCGGCGCCTGGATCTCTTCCGCAAAGGTCGGCCCACCGATCAGCGCGAGCCAGGGGGAGCCCGGCGAGAAGCGGTCGAGGGCGCGGCGCGCGTGGGCGTAACGGGGCGCGCCGGTCAGCGCGTCATTCGCGATGACGCAGAGAATCCGCAGCGTGTCGAGCGCGTCATCGAGGGCGCGATGCTGCTCGACGCTTCCGAGCAGCCGCTGGCTGAAGGTCTCGAGGCGCAGGTCCGGCGTGTCGGGGTGAGTGAGAGCGAGCAGATCCTGGGTATCGAGATAGCGCGCATCGGCGAAAGGGCGCGCAACGCAGCGGGACAGGAAGTCGCGCTCGAAGTCCGCGTCATGTGCGATGATCGTGCGACCCGCGAGCGCGCGCTCCACTCTCGAGGCCATCCGGGCGAGCGATGGGGCGTCCGCGACGTCGCGATCGCGGAGACCCGTCAGACGCTGGATCGCCCGGGGCAGGGTCCGACTCGGGCGCACGAGACCCGCGAACGTCTCGAAGACGGGGGACGCACCGGGCGCCACAGCGTCGACCCTGATGATCCCGACCTCGAGGATCTCGGAGCTTCGGTCCCCGGGCAGCCCCGTCGTCTCGAGATTCACGATCGCGAGTGGACCCACTCGCTCGATCCAGGGGGCGAGAGCGGCGGGCTCGATGCCGAGCTCCTCCGAGCTCCGCGACCGGAGCTCGAAGGGCGGCTGGTTCAGGTCGCGACCCGCGTGATCAGGGCTGGAGGTCATCCATCAACCCCTCGGGCGGCGCCACGCACCCGGGCACGCTCGCGAGTGTGCTACTCGGCCGGGGAATCTCCCACGACGAATCAGACGTAGATCCCACCCTTGAAATCCCGATCCTGGCGGATCATCACGTTGATGAGCGCCGGCTTCCCCGAAGCAGCGGCGCGCTCGAGCGCGGGCCGCAGCTCCTCGGGTCGCTCGACCAGCTCCCCGTGGCCGCCGAGGGCCTCCACCACCTTGTCGTAACGGGTGCGGTTGAGGAGCGTCCCGTCGAGTCGATCGAGGCCCAACATTGCGCCCTGGGGCCGCATCATCTGCCCCCACGCGCCATCGTTGCCGATGATCCCGATGATCGGCAGGTTGAAGCGCACGGCGGTATCGAACTCGAAGCCGTTCAACCCGAAGGAGCCGTCGCCGTAGACGATCACCACGCGCTTGTCGGGATGAGCGAGCTGGGCCGCGAGGGCGAAGGGCATCCCCACGCCGAGGGTGCCGAGCGGCCCCGGATCCATCCAGGCGCCGCGCCCCTTCACCGGGATGATCTTCGCGGCAGTCGCGACGATGTCGCCGCCGTCGCCGATCACGATCGGCTCGTCGAGGGTCTCGAGCCAGTCGCGGACCTCACGGCACATGCGCTGGGGATCGACGGGCGAGTCGTCGCTGTTGAGCGCGGACTCGACCTCCTTCTCGGCCGCCACCTCGAGCTCGCGCAGCTGATCGCGGTAGCCGCTGAAGTCGAGCGAGACCCCCTGATTCTTCATCTCCTCGAGGAGCATCTCGAAGGTGCAAGCGAGGTTGCCCACGAGGGGGACGTCCGTCTGCCGGTTCTGGCCGATCAGGGTGTTGTCCATGTCGAGCTGGATCACCTTCGCGTCTTCCGGGATGCTCTTGCCGAAGCGCATGCGGAAGTCGAGCAGGGTGCCGGCGAGCACGATGCAATCGGTCTGCGCGAGGGCATCGCGACGCGAGCGGTTCATGAACTCCGGCGAATCCCACGCCACCGTGCCCCGCCCCATGCCGTTGCAGAAGGTGGGGATGTGGGTCTCGGCGATGAAGGCCTCGAGCGCATCCTCGGCGCGCGACCACTTTACGCTGGTTCCGGCCATCAGCATCGGGCGCTCGGCCACGCGCAGCAGCTCGATCGCGTTGCGGACTTCCCGGCGATCGGGAGAGAGGCGAGGAGCATCGGTGCGAATGCGGGGGACGATGATCTGGTCGTCCTCGACCTGCCCCATGAAGATGTCCATGGGGATCTCGAGGAAGGCCGGGCCGGGAATACCCGAAATCGCGTGACGGATCGCAAGCTCGATGTACTCGGGAATGCGATAGGTCTCGTAGACCGCGTCGGCGTACTTGGTGATGGGGCGCATCACGCCGATGTGATCCATCTCCTGGAGCGATCCCCGGCGAAGGTTGTTGAAGGGGCCCTGGCCGCCGAAGACGAGGATGGGGGAGTTGGCCCGCCAGGCGTTCGCGACCCCCGTGACACCGTCGGTGACGCCCGGGCCGGCGGTGATGGCCGCGACTCCGATCTTGCCGGGATTGCAGCGCGCCCATGAGTCGGCGGCGTGCACGGCCGCCTGCTCGTGGCGCACATCGATGATTCGGATCCCTTCGTCGAGGCAGCCGTCGTAGAGTGGCATGATGTGGCCGCCGGAGAGGGTGAAGATGACCTCGACGCCCGCTTCCTTGAGGGCCTTGGCTGCGAGTTTTCCGCCGTGTACGGGCATTGGGGG
>CBDUYG010000105.1:0-8813 GCA_965371385.1 uncultured Myxococcales bacterium
CTCGGCGAAGACCTGCCAGAGGAGGAAGACGGCGAAGGCCAGGGAGAGTGCGGTGGAGAGGACGCTACTTACTCCCCCCCCGCGAGCTCGTTCGAGCAGCCTCTCCACCGCTTTCCGCCACCGTGTCATCACCGATCCGAGAGCCCCGACGACACCAGGAACTGCATCTCCATCTCTTCGGCAAGCTCGAGCAGGGCGCCGCGTCGCTGCTGGGCGGTCATGAGGTCGCCTTCGATCACCACCGACTCGGTCTGCTCGGGCGCGGCCGCGGCAGCAGGGGCAGGCTTCACCGCAACCGTGAACTCGGAGGTTCCGCTGGAAGCGAGCGAGGCAAGGCTCGACTGCCCGGAACGCTTCGCGACGTTCGTGTCGCTGCCGCGCTCGTTCTGCACCCAGACCTCCTCGGCACGTGGGACGGGCAGCCGATCGGAGGCGGCAGCCGGGGCTTCGGGAGTCCGGGCGGGCATCTCCTGCACGGCCGCGACTCTCTTCACCTCGGCGCCGGGCGCGACCGACGGGCTCGTTCGCTTCGATTGCCGAGGTCCGGTCGTCCGGTTCGGCACGCCGGTCTCGGCCACGACGCTCGCGCCTGCCGCTCTCGAATTAAGCTCGGCGAGCAGGGCGTCGGCTCGGGCCGCGCGCTCCTCGAGTTCCTCGAGGCGCACATCCATGTGGGCCTCGATCGAAGCGAGCACCTCGAGCTGCTCTCGAACCAGCTCGAGCCCGTCGATCACCACGGGTGCGGCGTCGGCCAGCCCCACGGAAGCCACGGCCTCGAGCTGCAACTGCCCGGAATCGACCGGCGCGTGGGAGACCCGGTAGAGGAAGAAGAGCGCCCCGAGGACGACGACGTTGAAAGCGATGAACTTCATGACGAGCTCCTTGCCTGTGCGAGGACGAGCAACGTGCGGAGAATGGCGGCGATGGGCAGACCAATCACGGTGGTCATGAACGCCAGGCTGAACTTCGCCGTCAGCTCCTTGATGATCACCTGAACGGTCTCGGGGGTAAGGGTCTGCTCGGCCAGACTCCCGATTCCGAGGCTGATGCCCATCAGGGTGTAGGTGAGGGCCAGGGTCGTGATGCCGGCAGCCGCCTGCATGCCGCCCTCGAACCAGACCGCCTCACCCGGCTCCTTGTGCATCTTCTGGAGGCAATAGAGCGCGGTATAGGTGAGACCCGTGAGCAGGATCAGAAAGGTCGTGCCGAAGATCCGCTGGGCCCACTCGAGCAGATCCGCGACGCTCATCTGTGAACCGAGGACGGAGACGACGAGCACCGTCACCACCGCACCGAGCAGATAGCTCAGGCTGCGGGAGCCGGTATCGACGACCTCCCTGATGGCCTGCATCAGCGGCTTCCCTTGCGAGCGGCCATCACGGCGTCGGTGGAGATGCCGAGTTCATCGAGCCAGTGATCGACCAGACCGCGCTCCTGCTCGACAGACGCGTGCACCAGGAAGGTGAGGTCGTAATCCTGGTAGGCCCGGCGCACGATCGGTGAGTTCTTGCCGCGCAGGCTGACGTCCCGCAGCACCATCCGCTCGAGATCGATGAGGCGGTACTGGGCGCTCTCGACCCGCTTGGAGCGAGCTTCGACGCTCAGGGCCGGATCGAGCATGGTCTCGACGAGAAGCGCACGCTCGCGCTCGAGGTTCTCCAGGCTACCCGCCCGGGCGGACCCGGCCGGCGTCACCCCGGCAACCACGCCCGTCATCACTGCCATCACTGCGATCTTCTTCAGGTTGTGCGCGAACATGTCGTTCTCCTTCCTTCTGGTTTTGCGCTCTCTATCCGAGAGCCCGGTTCCATTCCCGCGTCGCGGGATTGATTGATCCACTCGGAGTTCAGTCGGTGAAGAGATCCACGACCGAGACGAGTACCCCCTGCTCTTCTTCATCGTCGCCAACGCCGAGGTCGTGGGGATCCTCGATCCCTTCGGCGAGCGCCATCGCGTCGAGGGCGACGAGCTTGGCCATGAAACCGAGCACCTGATCCTCCTGGTCGAGGATCGCGAGATCGCTCTCGGCCTCGGTGAGGAGGTGCCGCAGGTAGTCCTGCTTACTCACGCTGCTGCCGTCGATCTGGGCGGCCGAGTTCATCGGGTGGGCCTGTATCGAAGCGTTGAGCTTCTCGATCGCCTCGATGTTCTTCGCGTAGGCGCTCGCGTAGCGACTCTGGCGGATGAAGCCCGAGCCGAAGAGCGCCATGTCGACCTTGGAGACGTTGCTCTCGAAGCGCTCGACGGCGGCCTCCTGGTCGTCGAGGAGCCGCTGGGTCTCGGGCGTGATGCCCTGGCCCCGCTTCTCGAGCTTCTGCAGCACCTTGGCGTAGAGATTGCGCCGGGTCCTGATGCGACGACGCTGGAGGGCCTGCTGCTCTCCCACCAATGCGATGAAGTCGCGCTTCTCGGCGAGGTATTGGTGGCGTAGCTCGATGCGCAGATCCGAATCCTCGGCCCGCCCGGCGGCGGCCTGCAGGTCGCGCAGGGTCTGGGCCTTGAGGGCCGCATCGTCGCGCGTCTGCACCAGGGCTTGTCCGAGGGAGGACTTCTGGAAATCGCGCTCGATGCTGCGGGCCATCACGGGACTGGGCAGCTTGATGAGACGCTCGCTCGCCTCGGGGCGCCAGCTGGGGCCCTGGCTCGCGGCTGCGCTGCCGGCCAGGCCGATGAGCGCGATGCTGAGGCTGGTGCGTTGGATCCATCGTCGCAGAGTCATGTTCCGGGTCTCCTTCCTTCATCCCCCCGAAGGAGGCGTTGGGCTGGGATGGGGGCGCTTCGAGACGCCTCCGTCGGCCCTGATCATTCATGAAGCTCGTCGCGAGGGCGGCAAGCGTGCTCATGAATGATTCAGGCTAGTTGCGCTTCCAGTGCCGGGCGCGCAGAAGCTCGCTCCGCAGCTCCCGGGAGATGTTGTAGGTGTTGAGCGCGATCTTCGTACCGGGATCTTCGGTGCCGAGCAGCAGGGACATGGAGTCGCGGAAGGAACTTCCATCCGGGTAGTAGAGATCGCGGTGCGGGAACGCCTCGTTGAGCTCCTCGAGGTTCGTGCGTGCTGCAGCGATGTCGCCGCCCTTCAGATAGTTCTGCACCGAGAGCGCGTAGGCGCGCATTCGCTCCTCGTCCATCGAGCCATCGGCATAGTGGCCGAGGTCCTTCTCGCAGCGCTCGAGCAGGCGTGCGCTCGCCAGGTACTGCGCGGTGGCGCCGCCGCTGGTGCGCGCGGTGGCGTCGATCTCGACCGCCTCGTCGACACAGCGGCGGTAGTTCGCCTGGGCGTGCATCTTCTCGAAGCGTGCCTGGCGGAAGCCGATTCCCTCCGCCGCGCGGGTGTTCTGGCAAGCCGAGAGGCCGCCTGCCGCGACCACGAGGGCGAGCACGAGCAGCGGGCTCCTGCTCCAGCCTTGCTTCCCGTACCTGGGGTTGGTCGTCTGTCGCTCGTTCGTGCGCTCGATCATGATGTCTCCTCGCGTCCGGCTCGGACGCGAGGTCCGATGTCCGGCTGTGAATGTCATTGGGTCGAGCCGGGCTATGGGAGGGATCAGCCGTTTTTTTCCGGCGATGCGAATTGCCCTCGAGTCATCCCTCGGCCGGAAAATTGGAGCCCGTCCCTCCCATAGCCTGCGCTGCAGTGGAAGGCCCGGAGTGAAACCGCCCGGTCGGACGAGTCCCGGAAATCCGGGAATACCGGGGAATAGAGAGGCGCTTTGCCGCGTCTCAGGAAGATCGGACCCGTCGTGCGATCGAGTGGCGACCGGGGTGCCGATCAAGGGAGTGAAGGTGGACCAGGGACATTATCAGGATCCGATGGCCGAGATCGCACTGGCGCTGGCGATGGGATTCTTCGCCATCATGGTGCTCACCATGGTTTCGATGGGATCGGGCGGGCCCGGGGAAACGGCCGCGGCAAGCGAGGACGCCCGCATCGTCGCCGCGGCCCTGCGGCCGGCTTCGGACTCGAGTCCCCAGTCGGCGAGCATCAGCGTCCCGGAGCGGGACGAGCTCGTCATCTATTACGAAGGTCGCTACCTCGATGCCTCCCTCCAGACGCTCGAGCCTGCGGGCCTCGCCAGCCGAGCCGAAACCTCTCCGATCGTGCTCGCGATTCATCCCGAGCTCTCGCTCATCGAGGCGATGGACGCCCGAGCGAGAATCGACCGCGAAGACGTCGTGGTCGCAACCCTCGACGAGCGCTGGCTTCAGGCGCTGCAAGGGAGTGTACGATGAATCCCATCCGCCCGTTCATGATTCAGGGAATGCTCGCGCTCAGCGTCGCTCTCGTGTGCACGCAGGCCCAGCCCGCATGGGCGGGGAGTCAGCGGCGCGTCCAGCGGATCGTCGCTGAAGAGGCCGCTGAGAACGGCACCGTGCCCGTGAGCCTTGCGCTCGCGGTGGCGAGGGTGGAATCGAACTTCGACCCGCGCGCCCACAGCGTCGCGGGAGCCCGCGGCGTCATGCAGATCATGCCCGCAACGGCGCGCGGTGAATTCGGAGTGCGGGCGAAGGAGCTCTGGCACCCGCGCACGAACGCGCGCCTCGGAGTGCGCTTCCTCGAAAAGCTCTATTACCAGTACGGTCAGCGCTGGGATCTCGCCCTCTCCCACTACAACGGCGGCGGGCTGAAGCGCGACCGCAGGGGCCGCTACATCCCCCACACCTACACGCGCCGCTACGTGAGCAACGTACTCCTCCACAGTCGGCGCTACGAACGCGACGTCAGCACGGCTGCGCTCGTGCGAACCAGCCTTGTCATCGATGAAATCGAATCCAGCCGTGGCGCGGAAGACACGAGTGCCGAGACGGCCTACTGGATGTACGGAGAGCCCGGTACGGATCGCAACTGGCGCGACTATCTGCAATCCGCCGACCACTGGCTCAAGCGCGTGGAGCCCGGCCAGAAGTCGGCCAACGACGAGCCCTCGTACTGGGACGTCCTGGCGGAGCCCCAACGTGAGGCGAGCCGGCAGGGTGGGCTTCAGCGAAGCCGAGAGCTCGAGGAGCGCATTTCCGAGACACGAAGGCGGTTCCGCGAGAGCCTGGCGCGTGAAGATGATCATCGTCAGGGCTAGCGCGGACCCTTCGTGAAGCTCGTTGCGAGGGCGGCAGGGGTGCTCATGAATGATTCGGTCGGGACGAGGGGCCGATGCTGGCCGGGACCGCTCCGGATCGGTGCAGCCCGGATCGCACCTCGAGATCCGATCGCTGGTGTAAGATGAGGAGTCGAACTTGACAGGGTGTCTGCGAAGCATTCACGACACGCGTGGGTGGGACCGCCATGCCGCAGCCACGGGCGTCGCCGGGTCCCGTTGCAGAGGGCTGGAAGACTCCGGTGGGGAGACGCCTTCCGGCGGCGCGATCCGCCAGCGACTCGACCCGACCGTGTGGGATGGGAAATCAGCGATGTCACCTTCCGCGGAGCATCTCGTCCTCGAGGCGAGCAAGAGCGACGAGCTCCGCGATCAATTCCTCGCCCTGCGTACGTGTTCGAAGTCTCCCGACCAACGCAAGTTTTCCGACCGCACGTGCGACAAGCTCGCGAAGCTGATCGTGACCCGCACGTATGCACCGACCGTGCTGCAGCTTTGTCATCTCATCGAGGCCGTGATCCGGGTCGATCCCGGGGACGACTACATCGAGTTCTTCATGCAGGCCAACCCCGCCCAGCCCGACACCTTCCGGGCGGTCCTGGCTCAGCGACTCGATGCGAACGCGCAGGACGGCGGTGTCGAGATCCGCGGTCGATGCGTGGTCGTTCGCTATCCCGACGGCGAATTCCTGGTGCACTTCAGCATGATGCCCGTGCTCTCCGCCCTATTCGAGCTTTGCATCAACGCCTTCGAGGCGACCGCTCTCGACGAGATCTTCGATGAGATGCGGGCGGGCGGGGCAACGGCATCGGGCGTGTCGCGAGCGGCCAACCGGACCTCGGGGCAGCTCTACGACTATCTGCGAGAGCACCTCCTCACCGTGCAGGAGCAGCGCAAGCTCCGACACATGGTCGACTACATGGAGAGGAGCTGCGGCGCGGCCTTCGGCAGCGAGGCGATCGACGACGAACGGGTGCTGAGCTTCTGGTGCGATGAATCGGCCGCGACGCACTCCTATGGCACCGATTTCAAGCTTTTCGGCACCGTCGTGCGGGGCTTCGTGCTCTTTCGCAAGCTCCTAGGGCTCGGGGCGGCGCGCGTCGCCCTCGATCGTGCGGGCACGCTGGGGAGCGACTGGGAGCGCGGAGAGATCGACGTCGGCAGCTTCGACCCGGAGGCCTTCGAGCTCGCCTTTTCGGACTCCGATGACCCCGAAGATGCCGACGCGCCACCGCACCTTCGCTCCTGGGTGATCGGGCGCGTGGTCGACCAGATCGACGATGACGAGGGGCCCCTGGTCCGGCTCAGCGAGGAGCCCCTGGCGCGAATCAAGTTCCTGAACAACACCGAGCGTAGGGAGCTCGCGAGCGTCATCGAATCCGGTGAGCAGAGCACCGCGATGCCTCTATCGATCCTGCGCGCCGAAGTCTTCGATCCGCTCCAGCGGAAGGTGAGCCGGGCGCCCCAGGGTCGGCGCCAGGATCTCATCGCCGGCCTGCCCGAGCGAAGCTACTCCGACTTCCGCCGACGCCTCGGCGACCTCCTCGAACACGTGCGCCGGATCTCGGCAGCCTCGGCCTTCGTGATCGCGAGTGCGCGGGAAAGGGCGCAGAAGGAGAAGAGCGAGCGGCCGATCGATCTCGAGGACTACCGAAGAGGACAGGCCGAGCTCAAGCGCATCAACCGCGCCGGCTTCGATGCCGCCTCCCTGGCCGATCCCGAGATCCTGCAAGGCTTCGAGAGCGCGGCGGAGCCCCTGATCGCGATCCTCGACTGCATCGCACGATATCGTGATCGGCTGGATCACGAGAGCAACCTGGACGAGATCTGGGAGCAGGACTGCAAGCTATTTGCCGCGCGCTTCGCGCGGCTCTATGGAGAGAGATCATCATGAGCAACCATCAATGGAATCGATTCAGCGACCTCGAGCAGGAGACGACGACGGCTGCGTTCGCCGCCCTTTCCCTGCGCGACTCACTCACGCGTGATCCAGAGGCCGGAGGGGAGCCCCGCTTCGGCATCTCGGACCTGCACGCCTACGTGAACGATCCCGACTATTCGGCGCAAGCCGGGTTCGACGAGGCCCTCGAGCGCGACGAACGTCTGCGTCACAACCTCGAGGCTCTCCTCACGCGGCGGGCAATCTGCCGCTTCGAGCTGGCCCGGGTTGCGAGCACCGGTGGAGTCAGCCACCGGCAAGAAGGCCTCTACTCCATCAGCATCCAGGAGTCCCTCGCCATGTCGGGTCGCAGCATCGTGGTGATCGAGCTCGCGGGCGACTCCCCGACGGCGCCCCAGACGATTTTCGCCCAGAGCCCGGAGGGGCCCTGCCACAAGCTCTCCCTGCCCGAGGCCGAAAATGGCCGGATCCAGCTCCTCGTCGAACGAGAATCGGCCTTTGTCTCGACCTTCAGTGATCCGAATGCGAGGGTATATTTGAGGTGATGCGCACGCGGGTCTACATCGCGACCACCCAGGGGCCCTCCCAGGTGTGGTGGCTCGCCCGGGAACAGCCCCGCATGCCGGGAGATGGTCCCGAGATCTACTCCGACGTCTACCTCAGCGATCCACCCGAGCGCCTCGTCAAGCTGGCCGGCGCCTACAAGGATTTCGTCCGCAAGCCGACCGGAGTGATCGAGAGGCTCTTTGGCCATCCGGTCTTCATCCTGGAGCTCGCGCGCCGGATCGACGACGGCGAGAGCTGGAAGCTCGGCGCCTTCGCGGCCCACGCGCTCCTCAATGAAGGTCAGCTCGCCCTGCGCGACGAGGTCCCCGAACGCGTCGTCTGGCTGACCGGCCGGATCGGCCGCGACGGCGCGCTGCCCGTCCGCTCGGTGGCCGAAGTCCAGCAAAAGCTCGAGCACTCGGCCGAGCTCGTAAAGGAGTGCCGGGAGGCGGGGATCCCGATCTCCTGCTTCATCCCCAGCGAGAACTACCACGAGATCTCTCCGGAGTGGTTCACGGAGCTGCGCGACAAACTCGAGGTCGACGAAGAATCGCTTCCAATCATTCCCCTCACCAGCGCCTTCGAGCTCGCAGACGAGCTGGGCCTGAAGGAGTTCGCCCGCCTGGCGGAGGAGCTGCGCGACGAGCCCGGCGACCGCGGCGGCGCGAACACCCCCGGTCCCGAGTCCGAGGAGGCTCGCGATCCGCCAATCGAGCTGATGGAGCACGACTCCAGCCTTCCGGCACCCCTGCACGGCGGTGAACTCGTGGCCGGAGATCGACTCCCAATGCGGCTGGCCCCGCGGCGCCCGGTCGCGGTCGCACTACGTGGAGCGGCCTCGATCGCGATCGCCCTCATGCTCGCCGCACTTGCGCTGATGCTCGTTCCTCGAGACCGACTGCAGGGATGGGCGGATTTCATCGGCGTCGCTGAGTACGCCGCATTCAACCGGTCGAGCGATTTCGCCGATGATGGGCGGGAAAGCGATGCGAGGGCCGTAGATCGCGGGGAGACTCCGATCGGCGAAGGTCGCGGAGCTCTCCCCGTCGACGAATTCGAGCCGGGGATCGAGGGGGCGGCCGCCGGCGACCGGGCCAACGACGAGATCAGCAACGCCGTCGACGGCCGGGGGCTCGAGGGCTCGAGGGCCTCTGCGGCGGCGACGCCGATCAACTCGTCCGCGAGTGCGGGAACCTCGGGAACCGATGCAGCACCCGTCGCCCTACGCTTCACGATGGAGGCGGAGGCCCGCGTGCTCCCCGACGGCAGCAACTGCGCCC
>CBDUYG010000106.1:0-8774 GCA_965371385.1 uncultured Myxococcales bacterium
CGGGCATCAAGGACGTCGCGGCCGGCATCGAGGGTCTCGTCGCCGAGGTCCTGCGTCTGACCTGATCGAGGATCGACCGGGAAGGTCGGTCGGGATGGTGGATCGGGAGGTTCGGCCGGGACGGTGGATCGCGACAGTAGGTCCTGAGGGTCGATCGGGCAGGTTGGATCGAGAGGTTCGGCCGGGCAGGCGGATCGCGAACGTAGATCGCGACAGTAGATCGCGAAGGTCAATCGGGAGATTTGAAATGAGCGAGGCCAGCATCGCGAACGAGACGATTGCCCTGGCGCCCTCCGAGGTCTTCGGCATCTGGAGACGGCACCTCATCGGCTTGCTCTTCCCGCTGGGCACGATCTTCTTCCTGCTCACCGGCCCCCACCACTGGGCCGTCGCGCTCCTCTTCTTCGCCCTGCCCATCTACTGGCACAAGGCCGACGCCTGGAGCCCGGACGAGCTGCGCACGCCCAACCGAGCGCTGCCCGCCTGGCCCTTCGATCTGCTCGTCTACCTGCTCGCCTTTCTTCAGCTCGGGATCATCGTCCTGCTCGTCCGCATGTACTCCCAGCAGAGCGTCTTCTCGATGGACATGGCGATGGCGATGCTCCTGATCGGAGGGAGCTCCGGGTTTTCGATCATCAACGCCCACGAGCTGATCCACCGATCCGGAGCCATCCCGAGGCTGCTGGGACGGCTCTCGCTCTGTACCGTGATGAACGAGCACTTCTATACCGAGCATCTGCGCGGGCACCACGTACGGGTCGGAACTCCGGAAGATCCCGCAACCGCGCGCTTCGGCGAGAGCTTCAATGCGTTCTATCGGCGCACGATCCCCGGCCAGCTCCGCAGCGCCTGGCGCCTCGAGACACGCCGGCTGGGCGACGTGGAGATGCCCCTCCTCGACCCGCGCCAACGAGGCAATCGTGTACTCCACGGCCTCGTCGTGAGCTGGGGGATGGCGTTCGGGATTCTCTTCGGCTTCGGCGTTGCGCCCTTCGTCGCCTTCCTCCTCCAGGCCTTCTCGGCGTCGCGCCTGCTCGAAGCCGTGAACTACATGGAGCATTGGGGGCTCACGCGCACCGGACGTCGGGTCGCACCGGAGGACTCCTGGGACAGCTACGGCCGATTCACCTACTACTCTCTCACCGGATTGTCCCGCCACGCCGACCATCACGCCTACCCGAGCCGCCCCTTCCAGCAGCTGCGCGTCTTCGAAGAAGCGCCGCGATTGCCCGGCGGCTACATCAACACTCTCTTCCTGGTCTTCGCCCGCAACGACGTGTTCCAACGGCTCGCGAGCGCAGAGCTGGAGCGCCGCCAACTCGGACCCTTCAGGCCCGGCACCGAGTCGAGCGCGCATGCCCCGCCCTGAAGCACCCTGCACGACGTCGCGCCGGCATCCTGCGTGCATGGTTGGGAGATGGCGCCCGATCGACGACCTCTCGCTGACGCTTACCGTCGTCGTCGGCCTCATCGCGGCGACTCCCGCGACAGGGGTCGAGCCGGAGGGCTCAGCGACGAGCGAGCCGCCGGTCGACGAGGTCGTCGTCGTCGGGCATCGAGGCGAGAAGCTGTGGCTCGAGACGCCGATGGCCGTGGGAACGGTCGGCGTGGAGGAGATCCAGCGAGCCCAGCAGCAGCTCACGCTGGGGGAATCCCTGGGCTCGATGCCGGGGGTCTTCATCCAGAACCGGACCAACTTCGCCCAGGACGCACGTATCTCGATTCGGGGCTTCGGCGCCCGGGCTCCCTTCGGCATTCGCGGAATCAAGCTCTTCGTCGACGGTATTCCCTACACCTTGCCCGATGGCCAGGGGCAGGTGGACAGCATCGACCTCTCTTCTGCCGAGCGGATCGAAGTGTTGCGCGGGCCGGCGGCGGCGCTCTACGGAAGCTCTTCCGGCGGAGTGATTCGCATCGAATCCGAGGAAGGCGCCGACATCCCCTACGCCCATACCCGAGTCAGCGGAGGCTCCTACGGCTACCTCAACGTTCAGGGGAGAGCGAGCGGAAGGACCGGCGACCTGCGCAGCCTGGTGAGCGTCGCGGGTACGAAGCTCGATGGCTATCGGGATCATTCGCAGATGAAGAACTGGATCCTGAATACGAACTTCCGTTACGAGCTCGGCGACGATTCGGATCTTCGCCTCGTCTTGAATCACTTCGACTCGCCCGAGGCGAATGATCCCGGCGGGCTGACCGCCAAAGAGGTCGTCGCCGACCCCACCCAGGCCAACCCGCGCAACGTCGCCTTCGATGCCGGCGAGGCGATCCAGAACACCATCGTCGGAGCGACCTACCGCGGCGGCTTCGACGAGCAGAACGAGACGAGAGTCTCCGCCTATGCCACCTGGCGCGACTTCGACGGCCGGGTCCCTTCGAGCTCGCGCGGCGCGATCGACCTCGATCGATTCTTTGGGGGTGGCCGGGTCCAGCATGCCTTTCTCGGCGACGTATTCGGTCGCTCAAATCGGCTGAGCGGCGGAATCGAGGCCGAGGGCCAGGTGGACGAGCGGCTCCAACGGGGGATCGACGGGAGCACGGGGGCCGTGACGGGTGTGAGCGTGAACGAGCGCCAGACGGTCACGGCGGTCGGCGTCTTCCTCCATGATGAGCTCGAGGTCTTCGAGCGTCTCGAACTCACGGGGTCGGTGCGTTACGACTGGGTCCGCTTTCAAGTCCTCGATCGCTATTTCGGGGATTCGCAGGACGACAGTGACGAGCTCGACTTCAGCGAGTGGAGCTACGCCGGCGCCATACTCTGGAGGGGATTCCGCCCTGCCACTCCCTACTTTCGCGTGGCAACCTCGTTCGAAACTCCCACCACCACCGGCTTCGCCAACCCCAACGGCGGAGGCTTCAATCCCGATCTCGACGCCCAGACGGCACTGAGCTTCGAGCTCGGTCTCAAGGGGATCATCGCAGAACGCCTCGTCTACGAGCTCTCGGTGTTTCACATCCGGGTGGACGACGAGCTGCTGCCCTATCAGCGAAACTTCTCGACCTTCTACGAGAACGTCGAGGAGTCGAAGAGGTTCGGCGTGGAGATCGGCATGTCGCTTCCCCTGCTTCGGGATCTCGAGCTTTCTTTCTCCTATACCTACTCCGACTTCCGCTTCGTCGAGTTCGATAGTCAGGACGGAAACAACTACGACGGTAATCACATCCCCGGAGTACCCGAGCACCTGGTCAGCCTGGGCCTTTCGTATCAGCATCCACTCGGCTTCTTCGCCGACTGGGATTTCAGCTATGTCGGTGAGCGCTTCGCGAACAACGCCAACGACGCGGCCGCGGGCGGCTTCACGCTTTCGAATCTGCGGCTGGGATTCGGCCGCTTCATCGGGGGCTGGGAGCTCTCGGGGTTCGTCGGGCTGAACAACATGAGCAACGCCAGCTACATCGACAACCTGCGAATCAATGCCCTGAACGGACGCTACTACGAGCCCGCGCCGCGCTTCAACGCCTACGGCGGGTTCTCGATCTCCTACCACTTCGCAGGTCTGGCCGGCTAGTCAATCCATGCGGCCCTCCGCGAGAGGGCCCAGGAAAGCCGTACAGGCGGCCTTGTCGCTCGGGCACGTCGATTTACCCGATTTTCACACAACCATGATGCGAATTCGCGCCTCCGGACCCGATGAAGAGGGGAAAGCGGTGCGAGGTCGGTGTTTTACGCAACTTTCACCGCAGCCCCGATGTTCATCGGCGACATGACCTATAGGATCCCGTCGCTCAGCGGACGCACGGAACGACCCGGAGGTAGCGGTAGACATGGTAAGTGGAGAATTGACGAGCTCCGAGCTTGCGGGTGGCGATCGGATCGGCGAGAAGCTGCGGCGCGCCGGGACGAAGGCGGCCGCCGGAGCTGCGGAGATTCCCTCTCCAGGCGAGGGACGCACTCGCGAGGCGTTGGGTGCGGATGGAATCTGGATCAAACACGCTCCGATTCAACGGACACTCTACTGGTGCATCCACGCCGCCTGTCTCCTCGGCTTCTGGTTCACGCCTTCGGTGGGCGATCTCGCTCTCTTCGCCGCGACCTTCTTCGTGCGCATGTTCGCGATCACCGGCGCGTATCACCGATACTTCTCGCACCGGACCTATCGCACGAGCCGCGTCTTTCAGTTCATTCTCGCCCTGCTCGGCACCAGTGCCGTCCAGAAGGGTCCGCTCTGGTGGGCGGCGAACCATCGCGTTCACCATCGGCGATCCGATCAGCCCGGTGATCCCCATTCGCCGCGAGAGGGCGTCTGGCACTCGCACCAGGGATGGATCTTCGAGAAGGAGTGGGGCGAAACCCGGCTCGAAGAGATTCGCGATCTGACGAAGTTCCCGGAGCTCGTGTGGCTGAACCAATGGCACGTAGTCGGGCCGATCCTGCTCGGCCTATCGTGCTTCGCGATCGGAGGCTGGAGCGGCTTCATCTGGGGCTTCGCGATCTCGACGACCGCCGCCTGGCACGTCACCTACTCGATCAACTCTCTCTCCCATATCTGGGGAACGCGGCGCTACGAGACCGACGACGACAGCCGCAACAACCTCCTGCTCGCCCTCCTCACCCTGGGCGAGGGCTGGCACAACAATCACCACTTCCACCAGAGCTCGGTCCGCCAGGGCTTCTACTGGTGGGAGATCGACATCACCTACTACATCCTGCGCGGCCTCTCGACCCTCGGGATCGTCTGGGACCTGAAGCTCCCTCCGAAACGCGCATACGAGACGACCGCGACGAAGCCGGCCGGCGTGGTGAGCTGAGCGACACCCGACCCCGAATCCGGGCGCCTGCCCGCCTCTTTCGCCGACACCGCAAAGCAACTACGGTTTTTGCGTGGCGTCCCAGAGCTCGAAAAATCCTGTGCTGCCGCCCCACGCCGTGATCCTGGTGACCGGCGCAAGCACGGGAATCGGTCTGGCGCTGGCGCACCGGCTTGCGGCATGGACGGACGCCCGCGTGATCCTCACCGCCCGAGCCTCCTCCCTCGAGCGCTTCGACGCCCTCGGCATTCGAGAGAGCGATCGTCTCTGGATCCGCCCCCTCGACGTGACTCGAGAAGAGGAGCGCCTGGCCGTCGTGAAGGAGGCCGATACCCGGCTCGGGGGCATCGACGTGCTGATCAACAACGCCGGCGTCGCCTATCGCGCCGTCACGGAGCAGATCAGCCCGGACGAGATGATGGATCAGCTCACCACCAACTTCCTCGCTCCGATCGACCTCGCCCGGCTCGTGCTACCGGGTATGCGGCGCAAACGTCAGGGTCGCGTGATCAACGTCTCATCGGTGAGTGGAATGATGGCGATGCCGACCATGGGGGCCTACAGCGCATCCAAGTTCGCACTCGAAGGCGCGACCGAATCCCTCTGGTACGAGATGCGCCCCTGGAACGTGTACGTCACCCTGGTCCAGCCGGGCTTCATCCACTCCAGCTCCTTCCGAAACGTCATCCTCAGCCATGAGGCGGCACACTCGATCCGCGATCCCGACGATCCCTACCACGCCGTCTACGGAAGCATGGGACCCTTCATCCAGAAGTTGATGACCGCGGCGAGGGCGACCCCCGACGACGTCGCCGGACGCATCCTCGAGACCTTGAATCAGGCCCACCCCCGCCTGCGGGTATTCGCGACGATCGACGCCCGGCTCTTCTACCTGCTACGCAGGCTGCTGCCTCGCAAGCTCTTCCACACCTTGCTCTATCGCGCGCTCCCCGGTGTGCGGGAGTGGGGACCGGGTCGTTGATCCGCAGGTCGATCGATCCCGATGTCGCCGAGCTGATCTTTCGCCTGCTCTTCAGCAGCATCTTCATCGTACTCGGCGCTGAGCACATCTTTCGCGATGAGCTGATTCAGGAACTCATGCCCGCCTGGATTCCATTTCCTCGCCTGGTATCGATTGCCGCAGGGGCCCTGCTTCTGGTCGGTGGAGCCAGTATCGCCCTCGGGTTTCGCATGCACTGGGCGGCCATGACCCTCGGCAGCTTTCTCATCGTCGTGACCGTTGTGGTCCACATTCCCGGCATGCTCAGCCATCCGCCGGACATCACGGGCGAGTGGCGCTGGCTGTGGGATGTCTATCAGCGCAGCAACTTCATCAAGAACGTCTGCCTGCTCGGGGTCTGCTTCCACTTTCTCTATCACGAGCCCGGTATCCATAGCCTCGATCGCATCCTCGCAGCCCGTGACGCTGCCAGCCCCGAGTGCCGGTAAGCACGAATCGGGATTGGACAAGGGCGACTCGAGGAAAAGTTTTTCGGTGCATTTCGCCTCACGGGCTTGTCATTCCCGATCGAGTGTCGAGCATTTCGGAGCAATCGAAACGCCCGCTCCGGGTGGTGAGCGTGGTCCATACGCGAGAATGATTTCGAGAAGAGAAGACAAAGAGAGGTAGACCGACATGGAACGAAGAATCGACGCAACCCGTGCGATCCTGCGACACGATCCCCTGGCAGAATTCGACGCATTTCGGGCTTGGCCCTTCAAGACCCGGCACCGATTCGCCGGCAACACGAACAGGGCAGCCGCAGCCGATCTCCCGTGGTCGCCCAGGGTGGATGTCCATGAGAGCGACGAGACCTACTCCCTGGTGATCGAGGTGCCGGGCATCGAGCCGGACGACATCACGGTCGAAAGCCATGAGTTCGTCCTCACCGTGAAGGGGGAGAAGAAGGAGGAAGTCGCGAACAAGGATGACCGACACCACAAGCTGGAGCGCCGCTTCGGCGCATTCAGCCGCTCCTTCAAGCTCCCGAAGGACGCCGACGAAGACTCGATCCGGGCAACTCACAAGAACGGCGTCCTCACGATCGAGGTGGCAAAGGCCCCAGCGGCACAGCCCAAGGTCGTGGCGATCGACTCCTGATTCGAGAAAGGGAGAGTCCCCTGGCCAATGCTCCCAGCGCTGAGGCCGGTAGGAGGGATGAATGGCGGCACCGGGGCAGGATCCTGGTGCCGCCCTCGTCGACTCAGGAATCTGCCGGCCTCGACTACGCAAAGCGGAGTCGAAAAGCTAACCTGTCGGGGTCAGGGCTGCCGTAGAATGGCAGGGGGAACGGCAGGGGAAGGAACGACACGGGAACAACGCTGGGACGACGCAAGGACCCAACGACGCAAGGAGGTACCCGCAGCGCAGCCATGGATCTCTCCACGCTTTCCGCGATGCCATCGATCAAGCTGGTCATGACCCCCTTCCCCTATTTCGTGGAGCAGAGCGACCCTCTCGACCGTGCGCGCGAGATGATGAAGAGCCACGGCGTCCACCACATGCCCGTCCAGGAGAAGGGGCGACTGATCGGCACCCTCTCGGCCGCGAAGGTAGAGAGGAGCTTCGAGCGCGCATCGACTTCCAGCGATGTGGCCGATGTACGTGTCAGCGATGTCGGGTGCAAGCCGGCCTATCTCGTCGACCACTCCCATCCTCTCGACGAGGTCCTACTCGAGATGGCGAGTCGGCACCTCGGATCGGTCCTGGTCACGAAGCGCGGAAAGCTGGTCGGCATCTTCTCGACTACCGATGCATGCCGAGCCCTGGCAGACTTGCTTCGACAGAAATATCGTCCCTCGGGTGGCGAAGCCGCCTGATGGATTCTGCAATCGACGCGTCACTCAACCTCTCTTCGACCCGGCAGATCACGCCGGGCCAACGAGACATGCGCACCCCGCCAACCCCTTGAACGGAGCCCATTCCATGAAGAAGATCCTCGTCGCACTCGACTTCTCCGAGCACTCGAACCACGCCCTCGAGCTGGCGATCGACATCGCCCAGCGCTTCGAAGCCAGCCTCGATCTGCTCCACGTCTTCGATCTGCCGATCCCGATCGTGAATCCCTACGAGATCGCGATTCCACCTGGCTACATCCAGGAGGCCGAGGAGAGCGCCAAGAAGAAGCTCGCGGAGAAGAAAAGCGAAGTCGAAGCCACGGGGCTCGAGGTTCGCACCCACCTCGCCACCGCACCGATCTCCCAGGCCATCGTCGACACTGCCACCGAGTGCGGTAGCGAGCTCCTGGTGGTCGGCACCCACGGGCATACGGGGCTCAAGCACGCCCTGCTTGGCAGCGTGGCAGAGCGCATCGTCCGGCACGCGCCCTGCCCCGTGCTCTCGGTGAAGTAGCTCTCCAACCCTCATCGGGTTCGATCCTGCTGCCAGCCATCCCGAGACTAAATCGGGCCGTCTGAAGGCTCACGTCCGTTTTCGGATCGATTCGTGCCGGAATGCCTGGACCGGCTACAATTGCGTCTACTCCCCAGTCATATGATTCAGTGGCATTGCTCGAGCCGCGGAATCCGTACGCCGGCGATTTGCTGGAGTCCGGATCTCCGCCCGGCATTGAGAGGGTCCGTGACTGCGCACCGTCGTCCCGAGATTCCCTTTTCGGAGGCACCCCGCGGAACCTGCCGCTGGTGCGGCGAAACCATCCTGATGGAGAGCGGCGATCGATTGGGCGCAGCGAATCTCCGCCGCCGCTGGCACAGCGAGTGCGTCGACATCTACAACGCCAGCGATCCGCGTGAGGCCCGGCGCCGGATCCGCCGCCGGGATCGAGGCATCTGCGCCGAGTGCGGGCTCAACACATACACCCTGAGGCGCGAGTTTCGGGAGCTGGGGCGCGGCCGCACCCGCGAGATACGCAAGCGCGGATTCAAGCCCAGGAAATCCCTCTGGGAGCTCGATCACCGGGTTCCCCTGATCGATGGTGGAAGCCATGGAGACGAAAATCTCCAGACCCTCTGCACGCCCTGTCACACCCGCAAGACCGCACGCGAGGCGCGCGAACGCGCGATTC
>CBDUYG010000107.1:0-8684 GCA_965371385.1 uncultured Myxococcales bacterium
GAATTCGAGGAGGAGCTCCTCGCTACGCCCCTCTCGCTCGAAGAGCGCGGCGAGCTGCGCTTCCAGTTCTGCGACGGTTACTCGATCCACGTCCACGTCTTCGTGGCGAGCGGGCTGGACGGAGAGGCGCGCGAGACGGAGGAGGCCATCCCGCTCTGGACTCCGATCGCCGCCATTCCCTATGACGAAATGTGGGAGGATGATCGGCTCTGGCTCCCCGGCGTGTTGGCGGGCGGTCGAGTCGACGGACGCTTCCTCTTCGATGGCGACGGCATGCTCGACCACGATCTGCTGTCGGTGAGCTGAACGTCACTCTCCCTCCCCAGGGAATCCGCCCCCTCCGGAACGTGAATCCGATCCGAATGCGCCGGCATCGAGCAGGAAAGTGTATGTAATCACCGCTGCTTAGCGCGACATCTTCCGAGGCGGAACGCGAGTTTGCAATCTCCCACGGCAAGTCCATGATCTGCAGACTTGGTCAACCCACAACACATCAGGAGGTATCCAAAACATGCGGTCTTTCATCAGGCGATTCGCAATTCTCGCAACTCTCGTCGCGATGCTCCCCGGAAGCGCGGGCGCACTCGACATCCTGCTCACCAACGATGACGGCTACGACTCACCGGGGATCACGGTCCTTCGCGCAGCCCTCGTCGGAGCCGGGCACAACGTGACGGTCGTCGCTCCGGCGGAGAACCAGAGCGGCAAGGGCGGCTCGATCAATACGGAGGTGTTCGACTTTACCCCGGGCGTGGGTGCGATGACGCTCATCCACTACGGGGGAGGCCTCTGGTCGCTGGCCGGAACGCCGGTCGACAGCGTCAAGGCTGGTCTCGGCATCGTGCTGAAGGACAGCCCGCCCGATCTCGTCGTTTCGGGATGCAACTTCGGTCAGAACATCGGCAAGCCGGGCACCATTGCGTCCGGCACCGAGGGAGCCGCTCTCGCTGCATCCTTCGCCGGTGTTCCCGCCATAGCGTGCAGCGTCGGACTGCTCTTCCAGGAGGCGGGTGACGACTTCCCTTCGACGGTCGGGGCGCTGGCCCCGGCGGCGGATTGGATCGTGCGAGCGATCGACGCGCTCGTCGAAAAGAACGGTACCCAGGTGCTCGGCAACAAGACGGCGATCCTGAATGTCAACTTCCCCGTGCCCTATGAGAACATCGAGGGTGTGAAGATCGTCGATCTCGCGGATGGGAGCGACCTCGAGCTCCCGCTCTTCGATCCGAGCCAGGGCTTCCCCGCCTTCGGCATCCCGCCGCTCCCCTTTCCCTCCTGCGCTGATGCAGCCGCGATGGGCGGAGCCTGCTTTGCAACGGTGGGCCTGGGATTCTCTGCGGACGAGAGCAACAAGACCGATCTCGGAGCGTTCAGGGACGGATACATCACGGTCACTCCCTACAGCGCCGACATGACGGGCCCCGACAATGGGACGTCCGGCGCGGTCAAGCAGATCGAGCCCTGATCGACACGCTGACCGAGAGAGGGGGTGGTGTGCCGCAGCAACTCGCGGCCACTGCCCCCTCGCCTCGAGGTCGAGGCACGACTCCCGATCGAGCATGGGCATGGCCGCTCCCCGTACCCAGTGATCGGTAGCGAGCGGGTTCCGAGCAAAGCGAGCGAAAGATGTGAGAGCGATGCCCTGGGAAGGCCAACCCGCCCCATCGCGCGGATCTGGCCTACCATGGGTTGCTCCGCATCACATCCAGCTCGGAGAACCCGGATGACCTGCTCCGTCATGAGCGCTGCCCTGAGCCAATCTGCGGCCTGGCGCCGCTTTACCCGCAATCCGGGCTTCGAGGACATTCCTGCGCCCGACTTCTCTCTCGGGCTGATCTCCAAGTTGATGCTCGACGAGGCGGTGATGGCCCTCTTCGAACGGACTTCCGGCATCTTCTGGGCCGGAGCAGACGGAGTTGAAGACTACGCCCGCCGAGAGGTCGATGACCTCCTGGAGTATTACGAGGCCGAGGGCTGGCTCGAAGATCCCCGGGGCTTCCACCCGGATCCACCGGATCTCTCATTCGTGAAAATCGTCAGTGGAAGACGCGGCCATCATCGATTCGAGCACCTGAAGTTCGAGAGCAGCTATTCGCCACACCCCGGCGATCCCACGCGAGATCGCTGGCTCGGCTATCGCCGCAACAAGACCGCCCATGCCTGGATGCTCCGTCACAGCGATCAGGAGAATCGTCCCTGGCTCATCTGCCTTCACGGCATCGGCATGGGGACGCCCTATACGGACTTTCCGGCCTTTCGCCGCGACCACCTCTACGAGGATCGCGGCTTCAACGTCATCTGGTACGTGAAGCCCTTTCACGGGCCCCGGGCCGAGAAGATGGGCAGCCACGAGACCTTCAGCCGGGGTATGGGCAACTTGATTCAGGCCCAGGCCCAGACCATCTGGGATCTACGCCGGATCCTGCGCTGGATTCATCATCAACACGACACCAGTGTCGGGATCTACGGTCTCTCGCTCGGGGGCTATGCGGCGTCCCTGCTCAGCACCCTCAGTGACGATCTCGATCTGATCGTGGCGGGGATACCCGGTACGGACTTCGTCGATCTGCTCTCCCAGAACGTGCCGCCGGTCGAAGACGAGGAGAAGGCCCGCGCAACGAGCGAATTCTGGCGAAACGCCCGCAGGGCGATGCAGGTCGTCTCCCCTTTCGCTCTGCCCTGCCGTGTCCCCCTCGATCGGCGCTTCATCTTCGGCGGTCTGGTCGACCGCCTGACGCCGCCGGCCGGAGTGCGCGACCTCTGGCTCCACTGGGAGAGACCCCGCATCGCGTGGTATCCGGGGAGCCATGTTTCGTTCTTGATCGAGCCCGAGGTCACGGGCCTGCTCGACGACGCCTTCGACCAGCTGGGAGAGTCTGCCTGAACGAGCCCTGCCGCCGCTCTCGGCTCACCTGTCCGGCCCGTCGGCGCGACTCGTCCGCCGTCAATCGCGGGGCACGAAGACCTGGAAGCTCTGACGTTCGAGGAAATCGTATGTAGCCGAGAGCTGGTAGCCAGCCCTGGTGAGTTCGTTCCGAATCTCCTCGGGTGGCATCGCATGGCCCTTCGGAAACCCTTTTCCAATCCCCTCCACTACTGCGAGCCGCCCTCGGGGTCGCAGGCTCGATTTCAACCGCGCAAAGTAGGCCGGTCGTTCGGAGATATGGTGGAAGGTATTCGACATGAAGACGAGATCGACTGCGCCTGCGGGAAGGCCCGAGTCGTCGAAGCTCGCCAGTACCGTCTCCACCTGGGGAAGCTCTTCCGAAGCCGCACGTTTTCGGATGTACTTCAGCATTCCCTCGTCGACGTCCACGGAGTAGACGCGCCCCTCCTTCCCGACCGCGCGAGCGAGGCGGAACGTGAAGTAGCCTCCGCCGGCACCGAGATCGGCGACATGATCACCGGGCGAGATTCCGAGAGCCTCGACGACGCGGTCGGGCTGCTGCCAATCGTCGCGCCCGAAGCCCTCGTAGGCGAATCGCTTGATCGAGGTGCAGCCGGCGCCGCTGACCAGGAGACCGAGGAAAAGGGCGACGAGAGAGAGCCCAAGGCCTGTGTTCAGAGATGGGGATCTGCGCACCTGGCATTCGATCCCGCGCCCCGCTCGCTTCGGTAGGGCCTTGCCTTCGATCCGGTCGTCCTCGAGGCGCATCGAGCTCTCGAATCGGGGCGCTTGAAGCGGATCCATGCGTGACACCTCCTGATCACCACCCGCGTCCGACGCGGCGGGATGGCTTACGATACCCCGCTGCGAGGTGCGAGCGCGATCCGATCCGGCGGTACAATGGACTCGATCGGCTCGAAAATCCGACGATCAGGTCTTTCGGCAACATTCGAAAACTACAGGAGGCTGGGAATGTCACACGTGGATCTGGAAGGCCCGATCGAGGGGGAGCCCTTCGCTCTGCTCGGCAGCCTCGATCTCGCCGTAGCGGGGTACGTTGGTGAGGAGTTCTTCCTCTCCGGCACCGCGCGATCCCACGCCCAGGTGGGCAATTTACCGGAGGACGGCCGCTGGCAGGCCCGGTATTCGGATGAGGCCCCCTTCAGGACTCGAATCCTCGTGCGTCGCCCGAAGGACCCGGCGCGCTTCAACGGCACCGTGGTGATGGAGTGGATGAACGTGAGCGGCGGTATCGACGCCGCGCCCGACTGGCTCTTCATCCATCGCCACCTGATGCGCGAGGGTGCGGCGTGGGTTGGAGTATCGGCCCAGAAGGCCGGCATCGACGGCGGAGGTCTCGTCCCCGGGATGCCCCTCAAGCAGGCCAACGCCGAACGCTATGGCGGACTGGTACATCCCGGCGATGCCTTTTCGTTCGATATCTTCAGTGCCGTCGCAAGGGCGCTGCGGTCTCGGGATCCGGCTCCCCTCGGCGGCCGGGCAGCCCGGCACGTGATCGCAACCGGCGAGTCACAATCCGCGGGATTCCTGGTTACCTATGTCAACGCGATCGACGACCTGGAGCGGCAATTCGATGCGTTCTTGATTCACGGTCGTCCGTGCAGGGCCGCCGGAATCGACGGCGACTACATCCGGGCCTCGCGAGACGGTGATGTCGCGAAGATCGGTGAAGATCTCATGGAGCCTCATCTCGTTCGCTCCGATCTGCGCGTTCCGGTGCTGGTTCTCCAGAGTGAGACGGATGTCACTTCCCTCGGAAGCGGCCTGGCACGCCAACCCGACGGCGAGCTCTTCCGCCTCTGGGAGATCGCAGGTGCCGCCCACTTCGACACCTATGGCCTGATCGCGTCCATGATCGACGACGGCAGCGCGTCCGCGGAGAGGCTCGCCCGGCGCATGGCGCCGACCTCCAAGCCCATGGGAATGCAAGCCAGCCACCCCATCAACTCGGGCCCGCAGCAGCACTACATCGCCCAGGCCGCGATCTCCTGCCTCGAGCGGCAGGTTCGAGGTGGCGCGCCTCCTCCCGCCGCCCCCCGGCTCGAGACCTCCAGCGACGATCCCCGCGTGATCGAGCGCGACGAGCTCGGAATTGCACGGGGAGGGATCCGCTCGCCCTGGGTCGACGCTCCGAGCGCCATCCTCTCGGGCCTCGGTCAGGGGGGCGAGGGATTCATGTTCCTCTTCGGAACGACCCACGATCTCGACGAAGCGAGGCTGGGAAGGCTCTATCCGGGCGGCCACGAAGAGCACCTCGCGCGTTTCGAAGAAGCGACGGAGGCGGCGCTGAAGGCCGGCTTCCTGCTCGAGGCCGACGCAGAGGAAATCCGAGACCTGGGCCGCTACGGACGTCAGCCTTCGGGCTGGCGTGTGAGCTGATCGACCCTACTGGGAATGATCCTCGTGGTCGGCCGACGGATGGCAGGCCACGAAGGGGTCGCCGGAGATCCTTCCCTCCAGGCAGACGTCCTGGTCATCGATTCCGAGGCCGATCTCATCCCTTCGGAACTTGACCACGCGATCCTCGAAGTCGTCGTCATCGAAATATCTCTGGCCCGTCGTCTGCGCGTCCTCGTTGGGCCCGGAGGGCGGCGCGGCATCGGGGCCCAGCCGAAGCGACCCGAGATCGACGTCGAGCACATCTACGGTATCGGATCCGAGGATCGCGAGGTGGATCCTGCCGCGTGACTTCCTGGCCTTCGCCGAGAGTCGGAGCGGATCCTGCTCGAAATCGATCTCGACGTCGAGGCGCACACGCTCGGACGCATGATCCGGACTCACGCAGGTGGGATCTTCGGGGTGGTCACGCAGCCCGTCACCGTCGTTGTCGATCCCGTCGCTGCATTCGGGCACTGCGTCGAGGTCCGGCTTCAGGACGAAGAGCCCCTTGTTGATGTCGCTCGCCACGATGAAGCCGCTCTCGAAGTAGGGGTAGACGCTCCAGGTTCCCGAGAAGAGCGGGCGATCGTCGGCGGGACTCGTATCGAAGTACGCAACCTCGGTGAGCTCGGCCTGGGAGAGGTCACCGGTACGCAGGATACGGATTCCCGCGCGGTAGTTGGCCTGGAAGACGTGATTTCCCACGACATATTGATTGTGGTCGATCGCAGTTGATTCCGAGAGGTGTCTGCCCGTCAGCCTCGGCGTCCGAAGATTCGACATGTCCCACACGAAAGTCCGCGTGACCAGGCCGTACCTGCGCTCGTCGAGCTCGTCGTCCAGGAAGAAATAGTGATGATCTTCATCGAGCCATCCCTGGTGGGTATAGCGGGACGAGAAGTAGGGTGAGCGAGAGAGCATGACCGGCGCCCCCTTGTCGCTGACATCGACGATCGTCACCGTATCTTCGTTCGAGTTGAAGCAGATCTCCCGGCCGACGAACTCGTCGTCGGGGCCGTGATAGAGGACGCATTGAGCGTCGTGGGTATATCCGTCCGTGGAGAAGCAGCCGGCAAAGCGTGGTGCCTCGGGTTCCTGGAGGTCGATCATGTGCAGACCACCCCGGCAGGTCTTCGTTCCGACGGCATAGGCGAAGCCGGTATCTTCGTTGATCGCGATGTTGTGGGCGCTGCCGAAGCGCAGGTAGTCGTGGTCGCTCTCGTAGAACACGGGCCCGCTCGACTCGGCTCGAAGCCGCGTCAGATCGAAGACCTGCATCCCGTGCCCCAGCGCCTCGCTCACGATGTAGGCATGATTTCCGTAGACCTTCATGTCGCGCCAGGATGAAACGAAGGTTCGGGTGGGGAGCGTGCCGAGGAGCGATGGATTCCCGTGATCGTCCAGCTCGAGGAAGGCGGTGCCGCTGCTCAGACCCAGGATCACGTACTCGATTCCCGTCAGGGGATCAGTCCACCCCCAGATATCGTTCGTGCGCGCCCCACCGAGCCGGCCCAGGGGAAGGAACTCGACCAACTCGATGTTGGAGCAGGGAAACTTCCCGGCCATTCCCTCGTCACATGCGGTGAACTCGTCGCCCGGAAGATCCTCCGGCTCACCGTCGACCTCGACGTCGTGAGCACTCGCAGGGAGAATCGCTGCCAGCAGGGCCAGCAGTACCATGAGCGAGCCGGATCGAGACGGCACTCGGGGGGACGATGCCATCCAAGAAACTGCCTCAGCCAAAGCTCAACATCCGATGGGCACCGGTCGTGCGTTCCTGGATCGCAACGCCGGCCGGACAGGCCGCGGCGCAGGGAGCGTCGCACCCTGCGCAGACGTCGGCCTTCGTGTCGAGCTTCGAATAAAGGCGCATCGCCTCCTTCTGGTCGCCGTAATCTTCGAAGTACATGCGGTGCCGCAGTACGTCGTTGATCGGCAGGCCTTCCGGGCAGGTATCGAGGCACGCCCCGCAGTGTGCGAAGCAGTGTTTACCGGCGATCCGCTCGTCGTATCGCTCGAGCAGGGCCTCGTCCGCCGCCGTCAGCTCCCTCCCGCTGGCATAAAGATATTCATCTGCGTGATTGGGCTCGAAGAACGAGATCACGACGCACGATACGCTCGGGTTCGCGAGCACCCACTTGAAGGCCGCCTGGGGATAGGAATCCGCCTCGTCCCGCGTTTCGAGCAGGCCCTGGTGCTTCGCTCCCTTCAGGGTCTTCATCGCCACGATTCCCATGTCCCTGGCCGCAGCGCGATCAACGATGTCGCCGAGTTGGGGCCATGCGCCGTGATGATAGGCGAGCATCATGACGTCGAAGCGATCGCTCTCGATGGCGGCATTGGCGACGGTCTCGAGGTTGGGCGTATGGGACGACACGCCCAGGAAGCGCACCTTGCCCGCCTCCTTCAGCCGATCGAAAGCCTCGTGGGCGTTCTCGGACATCAGCCGCTTCACCGTGTCACACGAGTGGATGTGGACCAGATCGACATAGTCGGTGCCCAGACGCCCCAGGCTTCCGTTCACGACCTCGATGTACTCGTCCACGCTCGCATCCGCACCGAGGTGCCCGGTGCCGGTGCAGAACTTCGTCGCCAGAAAGAAATCGTCACGGTTCGCGACCGCCTTGATCGCGCGGCCCACCGCGAGCTCGGAGCCGTAGCCCGAGTAGTCGGGCGCCGTATCGAAGTAGTTGACGCCACGCTCGATGACGCCGCGAGCGATCGCCTCGCCGTCGTTGTCGAGGTTGATGCGGCCCGTGCCGAGGACGATGTCCGACACCATCATGTCGGTGCGCCCGAGGCGTCGGTAGTTCTGGACGCGGGATCCCGCCCACTCGCTGCGAGGGGTGGGAGAGCTCGTGGGAACCTCGGGCCCGATCGCCGGGCCCGTCACGGTCATCCATCCCGAGCCTCGGCCCAGGGTCGCGGCGCCGGTGCCGACGAGTCCACCGATGCCGGCCGCGGCGCCAACCAGGAATTTTCGCCGACCCGACTCCTCGCCGGCCCCTTCACCTGCCTCTTCTCCGCTTGCCGGATCACCACCCCACCCCCGCGCCCACAGGAAGGTCAAGACCAGGGAGAGGAGAAGGCTCAGCACTCCGAGAGCGGGCATCAGCTTGGGGATGTAGGGCCGGTCGACGCCCTCGATCGTCTGCACCACCGCCTCACCCAGACCGAAGTAGGCGAGGATGAAGGTGATCCCCCACGATGCTCCGAGCGCGAGTCCCGACACAGTTCTGGAAGCTTTCAAGCCGGCTGCTCGATCCGCCATACGATTCGCCTCTCTCGTGGGTTCGATCGGATGTTCCCATAGAGGTGCCGGCCTCACAAGATCGTCGCAGCCCTCCCAGCCGAGTGATGTACCGCCCGGTGTCGGCGCGGTAGGAGAGGCTCGAGC
>CBDUYG010000108.1:0-8654 GCA_965371385.1 uncultured Myxococcales bacterium
GGGGCACGTGCTCGTCTTCTTTTCCCAGAGCGGGTTGGGATTCGCGATGAAGGCGGTATCGTGTCGCACCGCGAATTCTCGCCAGGGAGTGAATCGGCCGGCTCGTTCTCGCGTCCGAAAGCCAGTGGGAGGGTCGCTGGAGGTTTTCATCAGAATTCCTCCCGAGACAGATCCAGAAGAATCGGAGCCATGGGAATGGCAGTCTTGCAAAGCTCAAACCAGACAACCGGGAGATACCCAACGATGCAACGAATCGAAACGACGACGATCCTATCGAAGCGAGGCGAGCACCTGCTGGCGAGCCGCCAGGGACTCGCGGCGCTGCTCATGGCGCTCGCACTCTCGTTCCTCTGGGCGGGGCACGCCCGAGCCGGCGACGACGCGACGCCGAAGACGGGTGTCGATGCCATGGACGCCTACATCAAGGCGAACCCCATCGACAAATCGAAGGCCAACTGGAAGACCCGCCTGACGAAGCCGCCAAAGGTGAGCTTCGACCCGAGCAAGAAGTATTACTGGCTCATGGACACGAACGTCGGAAACATGAAAATCGAGCTGTTGCCCGACGTGGCGCCCATGCACGCATCGAGCACGATCTACCTGACGCAGATCGGCTTCTACGACGACACGCTCTTCCATCGGGTGATTCCGAACTTCATGGCCCAGGGGGGCGACCCGCTCGGAACTGGGAGAGGGGGCCCGGGCTACAAATACGCAGGAGAGTTCAGTCCCAAGGCAAAGCACGACAAGCCCGGGATCCTGAGCATGGCGAACTCCGGTCCCGGCACCGACGGCAGCCAGTTCTTCCTCACCTTCACCGCCACTCCTCATCTCAACGGCAAGCACACGGTCTTCGGCCAGGTCGTCGAGGGAAAGGGAACGATGAAGGAGCTCGAGAAGTACGGTTCGCCGCGCGGAACGACGACCCGGGAGCTGAAGATCGTGAAGGCCCGGATCTCCGTCGAGTAGGCGCGGTCGCCGGCCCCATCTCCGCTCCAGCGGGCGGATCACGAGAAACCAGAAGGGAAATTCATGCCTGAGATCAGCGAGGAGGTGGCCCACGAGGTCATCGACACATTCATCAAGGAACAGGAGATCGACAAATCCAGCCCGGGTTGGAAGACCAGCCTGCCGAAGCCGCCCCAGCTGAGCTTCGATCCCGGCCACAGCTATTTCTGGGAGATCGAGACGAACATCGGAAACATCGTGGTCAAATTGATGCCCGACGTCGCGCCGATGCACGTATCGAGCACGATCTATCTCTCTCGCCTCGGCTTCTACGATGACGTTATCTTTCATCGGGTGATCGATGGATTCATGGCTCAAGGAGGGGATCCCCTCGGCCAGGGAACGGGCGGGCCCGGCTACAAGTACGAAGGCGAGTTCCACGAGAGCGCGCGCCACGATCGGCCCGGTCTCCTGAGCATGGCCAACGCCGGCCCCGGAACCGACGGCAGCCAGTTCTTCCTCACCTTCGTTCCCACGCCCCACCTCGACGATCGCCACACGATCTTCGGCGAAGTCGTCGACGGGATGGACACGGTGAAGGCCCTCGAGGAGCGGGGCTCGAGCAGCGGCAAGACCTCGGAGCCGCTCGAGATGCGCAAGACGAGAATCAGGGTAGAGGGGTGAATCGAGGGGCGAGCCGAGAGCCGAGCGGAAGGGCCAGTGGAGGGGTCAGCCGAGGGGTGAGGGCACGCCGCGCATGAGTGGGGAGTCGGCCGACGCGGCCCTGGCACTGAAGTCCAACGAAGCCTTCTACGAGGCATTCGTGTCGGGCGACCTTTCCGCCATGGACGAACTCTGGGCGACCCACGAGCCGGTGGTCTGCGTACACCCGGGCGGTACCCCGCTGCACGGCCGCTTGGCCGTGATGGCGAGCTGGCAGAGTCTTTTCGAGCATGGCCCCCCGCCGATTCGCTGCAGCGATCAGCGTGTCGTCCTGGTGCGCGGCCTGGCCTTCGTCAGCTGCCTCGAGCACATCGGCGAGACGATTCTCGCGGCGACCAACACACTGGTCTGGGAAGGGGGGCGCTGGCGCATCCTCTTCCACCAGGCGGGCGTGATCTCGGACCCGGAAACGGCGACGACCGGGCAACCGGGCCCCAGCGGTGTGCTTCATTAGCGACGCGATGGCTCGAGGGGGAGACGGGCGCCGGCCTTCGACGGCGGTTCGTTGGAGAGCGACAGGGCATCGTGCTGGGATGCCTCGTGGGTGAAGTCCACGCAGGCTTCCCCGACAAGCCGCGCTGGCGGCATCGTCCGCTGAGGTGAACTCAACCGAGCGTAACCAGTACACCATGGCGCGCGAGTTGAAAGCGATCGGGAGCCGCCTTGTTTTCAACATCAGCCCCCACCTCAACCGCATCTCCAGCGTCGCTCCCGCCAGAGCCTCCCAGGTAGAGGAGCCCCTTCAAGGTGTCGCGGACGTGATCTTCGTCCTGCGCCTCGAGGACCATTGCGCGGATCACCAGGGTAGGATGAAAACGATCGGCATCGGAGAGCCCGGCCTGCTCGGGAGAGAGATCGACGCAGCGGGTCCGATAGCGGGATTCGAGTAGCTGGAGCGTTGCTCGGCTCTTGATGCGTGAGGCGTCGTTCGAATCATCGAAGGCCTGGGCGAAGAGATGAGTCGCCCACTTCGAACGGGACGCCCGCTTGCAGAGGGCCGGCATCACCTCTGCGAGGCGAGCGTGGATCTCCCGCAGGAGCAAGGGGGGCGGTGGGGCCTCGGGATGCCCGGAGTCGGAGGTCAGCCAGCGGACGTCACCCCACCAGAGGCACGTGAAGAGCCGGCCCTGGGTAGTCTCGATCGTTTCGCGCACGCTTGGTCGGGCGGGACGCCCCGGGTGAGGGTCCATGTACTCGAGCGTCAGCGGCGAATCCCAATTCGCATGAAAGCGTCGGCCCTCGGAGTCTCCGGGCAGGGCGCGGGTGCTTCGTGTGGGCTCGAAGATCTGGATGTGGCACCGCGGCGGTTCGGCTGACGCGCTCGCTTCGTAGGCCTCGCGGTCGCTGTAGAGCACATCCCCCTGCTCGAAGCGACAAGCCTGCACCGCCGGTCCGAAAGCCCGAGGCAGTGCCCAGGCGAATCCCGTATAGAACTCCACTCGAACCCCTTCGCTTCTTCTCGCAGCTCCTCTCCCGATGCCCCGCTTCCGGGGCCGGAAGTGCTCTGCCGTCTCATTCCCGAACCGAGTCTCCGGTAGCTCGGGAAGATCCCGTGGAGCCCGCTGGAGCGACGATTTCCGACAGCGCGATGGGGGATCCTTCGCAGCCCCGCGGCGCTTCGATGCCGAGCAGGCTCGCCACGGTTGGCGCAACGTCCAGCACTCCGATCCGGCCAAGGCGAGTGCCGGGCGCGACCCCTCGCCCCATCGCGAAGAAGATGCCCGCCATGTCGGGATGTTCGGGAGAGTAGCCGTGATGACCGCGCTCGTAGCCCAGCAGCCCGAGCCCGGGCCGAAGCCAGCGCTCCAGCCCCCCTTCGCGGCTGAAGTAGTAGGGTGGCTCGGTCAGGACGACGAGATCTCCGCTCCGCAGTGGATGGCTCAGGCGCAAGACCTCGGGCACCTCGTCGCGGCGAAAGACGGCAGGGCCGGGAATCGACTCGAGGAGTCGGACGGCTCGATCGGTGTCGGACTCCTGGTCGAGGTAGACGTTGGCGACGGAGGATCCGAATCGGATGCGAGCGGGGATCCCCGCCTCGGCGAAGATCTCCGGCAGATCGAGCCCCTCGTCGACGGCGGTCATGCCGTGATCGCTCAGCACGATCAGGGTGGTGTCCCGCCACGCCTTCCTCGCATCGAGCCCTTCGAGAAGACGGACGAGCTCGACATCCTGCTCTGCCAGCCGAATCAATACGTCGGGATGCTCGGGCCCCTTCGCGTGAGCGACGCGATCGGTACCGCGCCACCACGACATCAGCAGTCGAGGGCGCTCGGCATCGGGAAGATCCAGCCATGCCAGAATCTGATCGACCTTCCCCGCCTCGGGGTAATCGCGATCGAAGGGGGTGATGCGATAGCTGGCAGCCTGCCCGCGCCAGTCGGTCTCGGAGCCCACCCAGAAGAAGCTCGCGCTCTTCACCCCCTGACGCTCGGCCGTAATCCAGATCGGCTCCGCCTCGATCCAGCTGGCGTCGGCAGAGTAAGCGAAGTCACCACGCTCGCGATCCCAGAAGCGATTGTCGATGATGCCGTGGCGATCCGCGTGGGCACAGGTCGCGATCGCGACGTGATTCGGAAAGGTGCTCGACGGATAGATGGGGATGAGCTTTTCGGCCCGCGCCCCATCGCGCAGGAGACGCCCGATCCCGGGAAGCTCGATGCGGGAGGGTGTATCGTGACGGACCCCATCCCACGAGAGCACGATCACGGTCGGTTCCCACTTCGAATCGGCCCACGACTCCCCCGCGGCAAGTAGCAGCGGAAGTGGCAGGAGAAGCAGCAACAGAATGGACCGGACCGTGGGCCAGACCCACGCGCCTTGCGATTCGAACGTCATCACGTGACCATCCGCCCCCGAAGCCCAGCTGGAATCGCCCCTAGCCCCCACATCGCCCAGCCCCCCGTCCCCGGACGGACTGCTCGCCAGCGGCCCGGAAGCTGCTCCATACTACCGGGATCGCAGACGAGGAGAAACGCGTGGACGTGCCCCGAGAGCCCGAGCCTTCCGCAAGCGAAGACGGAAGCGATGGAAACGACGGCTCCTCCGGTTGGGTCGATCCCGACTGGGATCCGCCTTCGCCTTCGCCTCGGATGTGGCTGGGAATGAGGCTCGCATTCTTCCTCGCAATGCTCGGATTCCTTCTGATCAGCGAGCCCTTCGCCGCCGCGCGCGAGGCCGATGAACGCACCCAGCGCGAGGCGAGAGCCGCGGCAGAGCTGAATGATGGGCTCTTGCAAGGCCGCGTCCACCGCCAGGGACGGGGCGAGGAGAGGGTGGAGCGGGTGCATCTGCGCTGGACCAATCAGACGGATGTGACCTGGGAGGGCGGGATCAAGGTGCAGTGCCTCGGCCTCTCTCGCGACCGCCAGGTGATGGCTACCAGGGTCCAGCGGGTGTCCCGTGCCGGCGACGGTGAAATTCCGCCCGGTGCCTCGAGGAAGTTCGTCGTCGCGATGGACGCCCCCCTCGGAGCCTCCGACTCGATCTCGTGCTCGCTGATCCGCGTCCGCCCAGCGACCGCGAGACCTTGATTCGAGTGCCGGAGCCCCAGCCGATGCCGCCTGAAACCGAGCCCTCGGCGTGGGGCTGGCCCGGACGATCGAGCCTCATCCCCCTCGCCGGGCTGCTGCTACTGGGTCCGCTCCTCCGATGCGTGTCGGCGGGATCGACCCGGGCCAATGGCCAACGGATGCTGATCGGAGCCCTCGAGCTCGCATTCGTTCTGCTCGCGCTTTTCGAGCCGCACCTGCGGCTTCCGCGGCTTCCGCGTTTCGGGCGCTCTGGGTCGGCGCCGGAGCTCGAAGATCGGCTCGTGAAGCAGCTCGGCTGGGCGATATCGATTTGGCTCGTCTGGAGCGGAGTGGCCACGCTCACGGCCGACCACGTCGAGGCCGCGATCGTGCGCCAGGCGGAGTGGCTCACGCATCTTCTCTTCGCCGTGGTACTCCACTCCCTCCTCCGTACGCGGCCCCTCCTGACCTTCCGAATCGCTCTCTGGATTCCCCTCGGCCTGATTCTCTATGCCCTCTATCTGCCGGTCTTTGCCTTCGGGCTCGAGGACCCCTCCGCCCTTCGCTGGTCGTCCATGCTCCCCGGCTTCGGCAACATCCGGCATCTCGGCTACCAGCTCATGTTCGCGATCCTCTTCTGCGCGCCGTGGCTTGCCTATACCTCACTCCGCGACAGGACAGGCCGCATTCAGCTCGCGCTCTTCTTCCTGGCCTGGGTCGCGCTCTTCTGGGGCGGCAATCGCGGCGCCTTCATGGCCTGCATGGGCGGCCTCGCGATTCTCGTTTCGATCGGCGTCCTGCCCCGCCCAGCAAGATTCATGGGCATTGCCTCGGTCGTGGTGCTGGCGGCTGCACTCGTCTCGGCACCTCTCCCGGTCGCCTCCGGAAGCATGGGGATAGGCCACTTCTTGTCCTCCAGTCCCCTCGCGCAATATGTCGAGCAGGGCAGCGATCCGGAACAGCCGGCGTCAGTACAAGGGCCGCCGGTGGATCCTCCGGCGGAGGGCGGGGGGAAGGCGAGATCGCAGAGGAAGGGGGACGAGAAGAGGCCCTCGGAGCCCTCGCGTCGGGTAATCCCTCAGCGCGGCCGAATCGTTCACATTGCCGCCGAAGCGATCGGTGCAGCGCCATTGCTGGGGCCCGGCCCGGACAGCTTCAGCTTTCTTCGCAGCATTGAGGTCCAGCCGCACAATTTCGTCTCGCAGTTCATGCTCGATTGGGGCATCCCCGGAGCCCTCGTCGCGGGCTATGGCCTCCTGCTGGTGTTTGCCCTCGGCTGGCTGCGACTGGCACGTCCCGAGAGCCGCGCCACACGCGTCGTGCGCGTCGGTGCTCTCGGCGCCGTCGGCGCCGCGATCATCCACGCATTGGTGGACGGCACGCTCTACTTCGCGGCTCCATTGATGCTCTGCTGGGTTTCGATCGCGATCGCCCTGCTGCCCGCGGATGCAGGCGACGACGCGCCGATAGGGTGCCCGGAGTCGGCCACGGAGCCCTTCTGGAAACGCCCGGTGCTCACGACACTCGCCCTCGGGCTGGCTGGGATTCTCGTCCTCAACCTCGCCGTGACCCGCGCGGTCTCGCGCGAGGAGCCCCCCGCCCCCGATGAATGGGAAGCGAGGGTGATCCAGGCATTTCCCCATCGCATGGTTGCACTGAACGCGCCGCGTGGTGTCTTCGACTGGGCCCAGCAGCTCTGGCCAAGCGACCCCGAGGCGGCAATCGGATGGCTTCACCTGGGTCATCAGAAATCACGCCGCCCCTGGGCCTACGCCCATCTCGAGGCGCACTATCTCTTCCAGAGGGGCCGCTCGGAAGAAGCCCTCGCACATTTCGAGCTGGCCGAGACGCTCGCCGACGATTTCAATCAGCGGATCGAGACGCGCGCCCTCGCCCGCGCCCTGGGCCTGGTGACGCCTTGATTTCGCGTCCGCCTCCAGCCTCGATATAGGCCTCACCCCGGCGATAGAGCGCCACCCGCGCCTCGAACTCGGTCGCCACCCCTTCGAGGCCATAGCCCCGAGCCAACGCAATACCGCGCTCTCCAGCAGCGACCGCCTCGCGATACCGGCCTCCCGCCGCATAGCTCGCTGCCAGCGTGTCGAATACTCCCGGCCTCAGGTCGCCGGAGATTTCGACGGAACGCAGGGCAAGTTCGAGAGCGAGGTCCGGATCACGCAGGCTCGCCTCGTTTGCCGTCGCGAGGAACCAGGCCAGGTTGTTCAACGCAAGGGGATCCTCCGGTTTGACCCGGAGGGCCTCGCGATAGTGCGCGACGGCCTCCCGCAGGTCACCCCGCTGCATCTGGATGCCCGCCAGGCTCGAATGCGCGAGATAGGAATCCGGGTTCTTGCTCAGCGTGTCGAGCCAGAGGCTCTCGATGTCGCGATAGGGCCGGGTCTGGAGCGAGACGAGGATCCCCAGGACCGAGAGGATGAGCGCCTGGACCGCCCAGCCGGCCGGCCTCGGCAGGCGCCCGAGTGCTCCGGCGATCGCCGAGCCGAGGGGGACGAGGACGCCCAGGCTCGCCAGATACTGGAAGTGATCCGCGACGTAGGAGTATCGGTGTGGGAAGACGTCGAAGAAGCCGAGTGCCGGGAACAGGGTGCCGGCGAAAAAGAGCAGGCCCGCGATCGGACCGCGTCCGATCCGTCCGCGGAGCCCCCAGAGCGCGACCAGCAGGATGCCGAACGCGATCGGGAAGATGAATTGATGGACCTGCCCGTCGTCGATCTGCCATCGTGGATAGATGAACGAGAGATCGACGGGCCAGACGAGCTTCCCCAGGTAGAAGCACAACGCCCGCCCCGCGACCAGCACCCGCTCGATGGGCGAGAGGGACCACTCGGCCCCGGTGGCACCGACCTGGGTCTTCTCGAGAGCGATGGTCATCAGCCCGAAGCCCAGTCCCACGACGAAGAGGGGAGCCATGGGGAGGATCTGTCGCTTGCCGAGGCGGCCGCGCTTCCACCAATGAATCAGGAGCAGCGCTGCCGGAAGTGTTACGGTGACCGTCTTGCTCAGCAGAGCTGCGATGAAGAGCAGGAACCCGAGGATGTACATCCCAGGACGCCGCGACCGCAATGGAGCGCCATCTTCCTCCTCCTCCGTCGCCGCCTCCTCCGCCTCCAGCGGCGGATCGAAGCGCAGGAAGGCCAGCATTGCGCCGAGATAGAAGACTCCCGAGAGTACGTTCTTCCGCTCGGTGATCCATGCGACCGACTCGACGTGCACCGGGTGGAGGGCGAATAGCGCGGCCGCGAACCATGCCCCGGGGACACCGAGGCTCACCAGGATTCGCCAGACGAGCCACGCGCAGAGAAAGTGCAGCAGTACGTTGTCGAGGTGATAACCGGTCGGGTCCAGACCCCACGCCGCGTGCTCGAGCCAGTAGCTCGTGTGAACGAGGGGATAGTACTGGGGCGTGGCACGGGCTTCGAACCAGATGCGACGCAGCCCCTCCCCGTCGCGCAG
>CBDUYG010000109.1:0-8642 GCA_965371385.1 uncultured Myxococcales bacterium
GGGATCCGCGTCCTCGAGCATCAAGGTCTCCACCATGCAGAGCTCCTCTCCACGGATCGCGAGGGCGCCGTGGGCGAGCTCGGCGTTGTCGGCGAGGACATGGGCCATCCGCTTTGGGCCGAGATCGACCGCGCTCCCGATGGTCGAGCGCAACCGCACGAACTCGTCTCCTCGATAGTCGAAAAAGTCGAGAAAGACCATCTGGTGGCGCCCGTCGCGGATCGTCACGTTGACGCCGCTTGGAAGCAGCTCCCAATCCTGGCGTTGGCTGAGATCCTTGCAGATCTGGGCAAACGTTTCGGTCGACGACATGAATCGATTCCCTTGTTGATTCCCTGCAGGTTCATCTCGCGGATATCATGCACCGGATCCGAGCCACGCTCCACGGGGCCCATCGCGTCCGGCGATTCCCAACCGCCCTCAGTCTCCCAGCGAGACCATGGCCGTGCCCAGAACCGCCGTGTCACCATCCTCATTCGAGAGCGTGAGGTCAAGCTCCAGAGTTCGCTCGTCGTCATTCCGATCCGTCACCACGCCCTTGCAGCGGGAAAGGGTATCGGCCACGAGAGAGGCGCGAAAAATCGTATCGAGCTTGAGGATCACGCAGCCAGGCGCCCAGGCGTGGATCATCGCAGCAAAGATCCCCTGGCTCATGATTCCGGGCACGATTGCTCCCGGGAGCCCCGCCTTGCGCGCCTCTTCGTGGTCGTTGAAGCGGCTGAAGCTCATGCCGGCGGCGTCGGTAAATTTGCAGACGGTGGGGAGGCTGATGTCGGGACTGAACTCCGGAAGCTCGTCCCCGAAATCGACGTCGTCGTAGGAGAGGCTCGCCATCTACATCTCCCCCAGTCGCACGATTAGGCGCCAATCGACGATCGCGACCTGCTCATCGCTCTGATTGCTGAATTCCATGCGGTGCACGACGAACATCATCGGGCCCGAGCGGCCCGTCTTTTCGTAGATCTCATGAATGTGGCTGCGGCCCGTGATCACGTCGCCCGGGCGAATCGCCGCGAAGCTCTCGACCATCTTGCCGCCGTCGAATGAGCGCCGCCGGCTCAGCGGGAAGCCGTCCGGCAGGTTCTTCTGGCCGTGGAACGAGGCAGGATAGTTGGGGACCGCTCGGAAGTCCGGATCTCCTGGGTCGATGAAGCGCGGCTCCGTCTCGCCGCACGCCTCCGCGTAGGCGACGAGCTTCTCCGGCACGATCTCGAATCGCGACTGGTCGAACTCGAAGCCGATGTGTTTCTCCTTCAGCTCCTTGACGTTGATGTCCATCCTGACTCCGCTTCCATCCTCTGCGATCCGGCGCGCGCGTGTCGCTCCCGACCCTTCGCTCTTCGCGCCCGGCGTGGATCCACTCCAGCGCAGGTCGAACAGTAGGATAACCGCTTCGGCGCCAATCGGCGGCGGGGCCGGCTCAGGAGCGATCCAGGGCGTGAAAATTGCCCTCGTGCAGGCCGTTGACGAGATCATCCATGTTGCGGATCTCGCCCTCGAACTGCGTCACACAGCGGCCGATATGGCTCACGATATGGGCGTCGCTCCCGCCGATGCCGCGATATCCGTACTGCTCGGCGAAACGGATCGCGTCGTCGTTCTCGCTCCCCCGTCCGCCGCCGTTGAGGATCTCTACCACCTCGACACCCTCGACCGGCCCTCTCGAATCGAAGTGTGAGAACATCCCCACCGTCGGACGGCTGGGGTGGCAGGGGACGGGGAAGGCCCCACAGCGCTTCGATTCGCGCAGCACTTTCTCGAGCGGAATCGCGACGTCGGCGAAATCGAAGGCGGCCTGGAGATCCTCGTTCACCCCGAAGACCAGCACGTGGCCGTACTCGGTCTCCACCTCGCTCGCCTTCAGGATCAGGATTCCGTGCTCGTCCTCGAGAGCGCGATAGTCGGACACGTCATCGAACTGGCGATGCTCGGTGAGCACGATGCCGTCGAGGTCCAGGTCGCGCTTCGCGATCCACTTGCAGTAGTTCTCGACCTTGGCCCGGCCGTCGTCCGAACGAATCGAGTGATTGTGGAGATCGATGATCATGCGCAGCGGAACCTCGGAACGGCCGCCGGCACCTCGGCGTCCTCCTCGTGATCCTTTCTCGGGGTGTCCACGAAATCGACGATCACCGGCATCCCGACCTCGACCTCTTCGGGCGGGCAGCCCACGATATTGGTCAGGAGCTGCGGGCCTTCTTCGAGGGCGACATAGGCGAGCACGTAGGGACAAGCGTCGCGAAAGGGCGGGAGACCGTTCTGGTGCGTGACCGTGAAGGTGTAGACGACGCCGCGTCCACTGGCGACGAAGTGTTCGATCGAATCCGAGAGGCAGCCGACGCAGAGGGCTCGGGGACGATGCTGAACCGACCCGCAATCGCGACAGCGCTGCAGCACGAGCTCGTGGCGTCCGCAGCCCTCCCAATAGGGCCGCGTCTCCCAATCCATCGGCTGCGCGCGATACTCGATTTCCTTCGCCATACCCAGGCCTCGATCCTTCAAAGTCTTCCTGGACCCACTTCGATCCGATCCCGGTTCCGGTTCGCCGATCTTCAGCTGCCCGAGAGTATCAACGTGGCGCCGCTGTGCAGCACACCCAGCGTTCCGCCGGTCCCGTGCACACATGCCAGCTCCGCGCCCTCGACCTGCCTCTCTCCGCACTCGCGCCTCAGCTGCCTCACAGCCTCGATGACGAGAAAAATGCCGCGCATCCCCGGGTGATTGGACGAGAGCCCACCGCCGTCCGGATTCACCGGCAGGGCGCCCCCGAGCCCGATGCGACCTCCCTCGACGAACCCGCCTCCCTCCCCGGGCTTGCAGAAGCCGAGGCACTCGAGGGTGAGGAGGACCGTGATCGTGAACGAGTCGTAGAGAGTGCAGAGATCGACGTCGTCGCGCGCGACACCCGCCATCGCGAACGCATCATTACCCGATTGCCTTGCCGCCATGGTGAGAAGGTCCGGCGAGCCGATCTCTTGATGGCAGACCGCCTCGCCACAGCCGCGAACCAGCACCGGCTTCCTGGCGAGATCCCTGGCGCGTTCGACGCTCGTCACCACCAGTGCCCCGCCGCCATCGCTGATGATGCAACAATCGAGGAGGTGGAGCGGGCTCGAGATGACCCGACTCGCGAGCACGTCTTCGAGGCTGATGGGATCGCGCATGCGGGCGTTGGGGTTGAGACTGGCGTGGCGGCGAGTCGAGACGGCGATCTCGGCCAGCTGCTCGCTCGTCGTTCCGTATTCGTGCATGTGGCGCTGAGCCACCATCGCGTAGCTCCCGACGGTCGTCATGCCGTAGGGCCCCACGAATGCGCCGGCGGGATCGCGGCCTCCGCCCCCCATCCCAGTGCCGATCGCCAGGGCGTTCGAGGCCGCGGTGCTGCCATAGAGGATCAGCGCCACCTCGCACAGGCCGGCGTGGATGGCAGCGGCGGCGTGGCTCACGTGGGCGACGAAGGAGGAGCCGCCGATATTGGTGCCGTCCAGGTGACGTGGCTTGATGTTCAGGTACTCGGCCAGGTTCACGACACCCATGATCCCCATCGAGATCCCGGCAGCGAAGAGACCGTCGACGTCCGAGAGATCGAGACCGCAATCGTCGAGGGCGCCGCGCGCGCACTCGGCCATGATCTGGGACTCGGTCTTGTCTGGGGCCCAGCGCGTCGGGTGTTCGTACGCGCCTGCGATTGCGATCCGGCCGGAGAGACTCATCCCAGCTCCTCCAGGAAATCAGCGACCGCGCCGGCGAGGGCTTCGGGCGCTTCGAGGGGAATCATGTGGCCGGCCTCTGGGATCACGATCTTGCGCGCCTTTGGGAGCACCTCGACGAGGTTATCCGAAGCCAGGGCGATCGCGCTCTTCTCTTCGTCACCAACGCAGACGAGCACCGGAACCGGGATCCGCGAGGCCCGCTCGCCGAGGTTCCAGCTCCGCTGCGCGAGGAGGTTGGGATAGATCACGCGCGGGTCGGTCTTGAGCGTGTCCATGTATCCGGTGCGCATCATCTCGGGCGGGGTCCCCTTGCGAAACGCCGTGATGTCGAACTCGCGCCGCGCCTTTCCCTCCGAGACGAGTCGCGCGCGATCGATCAGGTCGTCGGGGCAGTCGTAGGACACAGAGGACCCGCAGAGCACCAGGGCTCGCACCTGGTCCGGAGCCGTCAGCGCGCATTGGAGCGCCACCATGCCCCCCATCCCGTGACCCAGCAGAACGGCCGGACGATCGACCTCGACGGCGCCCAGAACCTCCAGCGCGAAGTCCGCCATCGCCTCGATCGAAGCAAGACTCTCGAGGCTCGCGGTACGATCGTGTCCCGGCAGATCGAAGGCCAAGGGGCTGTGACGATCGCACAGTGCACGCGCGAGGGAATCGAAGTTGCGGCAATTGCCTCCGGTGTGGTGCAGGCAGAGCAGGACTTCGCCCCGAGAGGTGTCCGGGGGCGATTCGGGCAAGGTCGTCGGGCCGGTGTGGCGCAGGAACGTCGCGAAGCTTTGAATGGAGACATACTTGGAGGGCACCCGCGCAAGGTAGTGGGCCACGGAATCCCCTGCCAACGCGGCCGCCGGGATTCGCATGGAGGATTGGTCGATCGGTGATTTTCCTTTTGGGGGCCAGGAAATACACACGCATTGCCGGTCGAGCATGGGAGCACCTCACGAGTTCGAGCCCGAGCCGCGGCGATTCCTGCGAAGACGCGGTCGTCGGCGTTCCGCTGCACCAATTTCGAGCCTGCTAGCAGCCCGTTGAAGAACCCTGACCGAGCCAGGTGCGTGGATTTTCGGCTCGACGAAGTGGCCTTCGGCCACGAAAGCTAGGCGACTTCGTCGCCCGTCGAGGCGTGGAAGCGCCGCTGGGGCGAGCCCCAGCAAGCTTTCACAACGAAGAGCGAGTCGAAAAGACGCGTGCATGGCGACCGAAGGGTTGTTCAACGGGCTGCTAGGCTCGCGGCATGACTTCCGATGAGCGGCGCGTACTGGTCACCGGCGCCAACGGGCAGATCGGGCTGCAGCTCCTCACGCAGCTCGACCAGCTGGGGTTTCGGACGCGAGCGCTGGTGCGATCCGAACGCGCGGCGGGAATGCTCGAGGCCATTCCAGAGAGCCGGCGGCCGGAGGTCCGGATCGTCGATCCGCGCGATCCCGAAGCCCTCGGCCAGGCAGCCGAAGACTGTGATCTGGCGGTCCATCTGATCGGTGTCCTGAAGGAAAGCGCGACGACGAGCTATCTGGATGCCCATGAGGCGACGTGTCGAGCGCTCGCCCGGGCGGCGGCGGAGCGTGGACTCGCGCGCATCGTCTACCTCAGCATCTTCGGCGCGGATCCGAGCTCGCAGAACGAGTGCCTCGCCTCCAAGGGTCGTGCCGAGGAGATCCTTTGTGCGGGCAAGGTTCCCGCCTCGATTCTGCGCATTCCCATGGTCATCGGAGCGGACGATCCCGCGTCGCGAACGCTTCGAGCCCAGGCTCGGAAGGGCTGGCTCCCGCTGGTCGGGGGCGGAACGACGCTCCACCAACCCCTCGATGCCCGTGACCTCTTGCGCGCGATTCTCGCCTGTCTCGACGATACGAGCGGGACGACCTCACGCTTCGATCTAGGCGGACCCGAGTGTCTGAGCCAACGCGATCTCGTGCGCCGTGCGGCGGCGCTCTACGGCAATATTCCTCGCTTCGTCACCATTCCGCGCTTCGTCGTCCGGGGCCTCGCAGCCGTGCTCGAGAAGATGAGCGCCAATCCTCCGGTCACCCGAGCCATGTTGGGTGTGCTGGAGCACGACGACCGGATCGACTCGCGAGAGGCCCTGGCGGCGTTCGGTCTCCAGCTCACCCCTCTCGACGAAACCCTGCAACGATTCATTGGACCGGAGGCCAGCCAGGGATGACATCTTCCGAACCCGAAGCCCCGACCGCCGAGGCGAAAGACGCGGCAAAGGACGAGGCGGGAGGCCGCCCCTCTGCGCCGCTCTGGCAGAGTCTCGTTCCCTGGCTCATCACGGTCGCTTGTTTTGCCTATCTCTACAGCAAGATCTCGGGCGCGGCTGCGCGCGACGGTGCAAGCGTCGTCGGATACCTCACGGCCATCTTCGCGCAGGTGAGCTGGGGCAAGTGGCTGGCCCTCATGGTCCCCTACTCGTTCTTCTTCTTCCTGATCGACTCCCTCATCGTTTGGCGGGTGATCAACTGGTACAACACCAGGGTTCGCTACAGCGACATCCTTCCGATTCGCGGCAGCAGCTACATCCTCTCGATCCTCAACGAGCAGGTGGGCAAGGGTGCGATGGGGCTCTACCTCAACCGGCGCTACGGCGTGCCGGGCTGGGAGGTGGGGTCGAGCATGCTCTTCATCATGTTCTGCGAGTTCTACTACCTCCTCACCTGGGCGACCCTCGGCTATCTGGCGCAAGGCGACCTGCTGCCGAAGCAGTTCGCGCTGATTCCGTGGATCGCGCTGGCGGCGCTGATCTTCTTCGTGATCTTTCGCCTCTACTTCTCGGGCCGTATCCTGCCCCAGTCCCAACTACGGGAGAAGCCGGTCTTCCGAGCCTTCCGGCTCGCGCGCACGTGGCACTTCGGGGCCATCATCGTGCTGCGTTCTCCGGCGCTCCTGAGTGCCGTCGTGATCTACACCCTGGCCCTGGGGCTCTTTCGGGTCGAGGTGAGCTACGCACAGATGCTCGGCCTGCTGCCCGTGATCTTCTTCGGCGCCGCCACTCCGGGGCCCATGCGCACGGTGGCGATCACGCTCTGGGTCGTGCTCTTTCCCGGTCATGAAGGGGAGATGACGGCTTTTGGATTCGTCCAGCACAACTTCTTCATCTTCTTCAACGCCGCGATTGGGATGCTCTTCCTGAGGCGAGCGAACCGTGAGATCTTCGGCTCCCGGGAGGGAGCCGAACCGGAGTCGGTCGGCGACTGATTGGGCCGCTTGCCTGGGGAAGACCGGCTGGATCCGCTCGGCGGCCAGCAGGCTCGGCGCGCCGATCGATCGAGTACGCGAGCCAGCCCGTGGTGTTCAGGTTGCCGCGCCCCACGCGGCGGGTACCCGCACGGCTACGATGTCCGCCGTGGCGCACTCCTTGCCTCCTGCGAGCAGACTGCATTCGATGCGGGACTTCTTTTCATGGGCCTCGACGACTCGGCCGCGAATCTCGACCTCCTCCTCGATCGGAATCGGTGCGAGGTACCCGACGGTCATCTTCCCCGTCGCGAAGGTGATCGACTTGCCCTCACCGATCTCGCGCCCCTCCCGGCGATAGGCGTCCGCGACCGCGGTGCCGATGCCATGGCAGTCGAGCACGGTGGCGATGATGCCGCCGTTGAGTAGTCCCTTCGGCCCCGCGCAGTGGTGAGACCGTGCACGGAAGAAGCTCACCGATTCCTCTCCCTGCCAATGAGTCTTGAGCTGCAGGCCCTGCGGATTGGTGGGTCCGCAGCCGAAGCAGTGCACTTGCTCCATCCGGTCCTGAAACGCGACGCGATCCTCTGCCATTCAGCTCTCCCTGCTCCCTTCCCGGGTCCCTTCTCTGATCCGTACCCTGGTCCCTGCTCTCAGGAATTCTACGCGCCTTCCCAGGCGAGGATCGCTCGTTTTCGCTCCGGACCCCAGCGGTAGCCCGAAACCGCGCCCGTGGCGCGCAGCACCCGGTGGCAGGGGATGAGATAGCCGATCGAATTCGCCGCGATCGCTCCCGCGACCGCGCGCACTGAAGTCGGCCGCCCGATCCTCTGCGCGACGGCCTGGTACGAGACAACGGAGCCGGGCGGAATCTCCAGCAGGGCGCGCCAGACCTGGACCTGGAAATTCGTTCCCTTGACGAGGAGATGCAGGGGACGCTCATCGACATGCGGCGAGGGACGGGCGAATACTCCCGCGATCAGCTCTGCGCCGTGTTCCGGGTCGAGCGCGATATTCGCGCGGGGCCAATTTGCGGCGAGTCGCTGGAGCTCCGTCCGTACCCCTGCCTGCGCCTCCATCTCGCGATCCTGCTGGCCCTCCGGATCGAGGAACGCAAGGCGGCAAAGGCCGCGAGGAGTCGAGGCCACCAGGGCCCGGCCGAAGGGAGTCGCGTGAACGCCGTACCGGATCTCGAGACCCGACCCTCCCGACTTGAACTCCCCCGGCGTCACAGCCTCGAGGGTGCAGAAGAGATCGTGCATGCGCGACGAACTCGAGAAGCCGGCCTCCCACGCGGTATCGAAGAGACTCGCCGATTCAGGCAGCAGCGACTTCGCATACCCGAGGCGCAGACACTGGACGAACCGCTTCGGTGTCGTTCCCGCCCAGCGCTTGAACAGGCGCTCGAAGTGGTATGAGGAGAGCCCGACCCCCTCGGCAATCGATTCGAGCGACGGGTCGGCTTCGAAGTGCTGCTCGATGAAGCGAATCGCGCTGGCGACTCTCTCGTAGTCTCGGCTTCCGGCGTTCTGGTCGTTCTCCATGATTGCGATTCTATGGAGCCCACGAGGCGTCGCCACCCGATTCTTGCTGCTCCGCGGCGAGGTCGCAGCCGAGGAGCGGAAGAGCTCCAAGGCGCCGAATGGGAGCGTTCGAGCGACTTCGCTCTGGTGCTGGACGTGAGATTGAGTGGTCTAGGAGAGAGGGTGTCCGCAGTGGGCCTCTTCGAAGTACCAGGCCCCTGCGGAC
>CBDUYG010000110.1:0-8579 GCA_965371385.1 uncultured Myxococcales bacterium
TCGCCCTGGCAGTATCATGAATTGGCCGGCTTCCCGAATGATCCCACCGGGCCGATCGCCCGCGTACTCTACAACATTCGGAAGATCGCACTCCAGCCGATCCTTTCCGCGAAGCGGCGTTTGCCGGACCGGATCCTCTCCCGCGCCGAGGAGCTGCCGGTTGCGGTGCCTGATTCGCCCAGCTGCATTAGGATCTGCCCGTGCCGACATCCGCTGGCATACGCGATCGCATCGAAGCGGCCTTCGTCGCGTGGGGTTATTTCGCGTGCCGCCACGCAAAGGGGCTCATCGCCCTGATGCTCGCCGTGACGGCGCTGCTCGCCTCAGGTCTGCCTTCGCTGGAGATGGACAACTCCACCGATTCCTTCCTGCATCCGAACGATCCCGTTCGCATCGCCTACACCGAGTTTCGCCACCGCTACGGACGCGACGAACGCATCTCGATCGCGGTGGAGGGAGACGTCTTCGATCCCGGCTTCCTCACGAAGCTGCGTGCCCTGCACGACGACCTCGACAGCGAGGTGCCCTACGTCGAAGAGCTCATCAGCCTGATCAACGCGCGCAGTACCCGGGGCGAGGCCGATGAGCTGATCGTCGGGGAGCTGATGGAGGACTGGCCGGAGACGCCCGAAGAGTTGACGGCTCTGCGGGAGCGGGTCCTCGCCAACCCGCTCTATCGCAACACTCTCATCTCTCGGGATGCCCGCGTCACGATGGTCTCGATCGAGTTGGTCACGTACGAAGACGACGGGGAGTCCGATGCGCTGGAGGGCTTCGACGAATCGGATGCCCCCGGCACCCTGGGAGGCGGAAGCGCCGACGAGCCGGCGGCCGAGCCGCCCTTCCTATCCGAAGAGTCGATGGCCGAGTCGATTCGTGCCGTGGATACCATCGTCGGCCGCCACGATGCCCCCGACTTCCAGCTGCGCATCGCCGGCGGACCCGTGATGACCGAGCGCCTCAACGCCACCATGACATCGGACATGGGGCGCTTCACGGTTCTCTCGATCCTTGCCATCGGGGTCTTCCTCTTCCTTCTCTTTCGACGCTGGGCTGCCGTCGCCCTACCGCTCATCGTCGTGATCCTCTCCCTGGTCGGGACCCTGGGGGTGATCGCGCTGGCGGGCGGCACGCTCAGTGTCGCGACCCAGATCCTTCCCTCGATGCTACTCGCCGTGGGGGTGTGCGACGCCGTCCACATTCTGGCCATCTACTACCAACGTCTCACGGCCGGAGACGAACGAGGTGACGCGATCGCGTTCACGCTGGGGCACTCGGGTCTGGCCATTCTGATGACGAGCGTCACCACGGCGGGGGGGTTCGCCTCCTTTGCGTTGGGCGAGCTCAAGCCCGTCGCCGACCTGGGGATGTACGCGCCCTTCGGCGTACTCCTCGCGTTCATCTACACGGTAGTGCTCCTGCCTGCCCTGCTGGCCGTGATCCCGACCCAGCCACCCTCGGAGCGCAGCGTGCGCACATCGGCTCGGGTGAGCAATGTGCTCGAGCGCATCGGTGACTTCTCGGCCGACCACGCCTGGAGCATCGTCGCCGTCGCGGCTGCTCTCGTCGCTGTCGCGGCTGCGGGCGCCAGCTTCCTCCAGTTTTCCCATGACCCCCTGGACTGGTTTCCGGACGACGACGCCTTCCGCGAGGCCACCCTCTACATGAACGAGCGCCTCGACGGAGTGAACGTGATCGAGGTCGTCGCGCGCGTCGGCCACGAGGACGGCGTGAAGGACCCCGTCTTTCTCGAGCGGCTGGAGGAGATCCGGCGGATGGCCTCGACGATTCATCAGGGGGAGTGGCGGATCGGAAAAACGACCTCGATCTCGGACATCGTCAAGGAGATCCACCAGGCCCTGAACGAGAACCGCAGCGATCATTACCGCATTCCCGAGGACCGGGAGCTCGTCGCCCAGGAGCTTCTGCTCTTCGAGAACAGCGGCAGCGACGACCTCGAGGATATCGTCGATCCCCTCTACAGCGAAGCGCGCATTACCATGCGTGTCCCATGGATGGACGCGATCGAGTATCCGGAAAAGCTCGACGATCTGGAGTCGCGCCTCGGCGACATCCTGGGCGAAGGGGTCGAGTTCGAGACGACGGGCCTCGTACCGATGTTGGCACGCACCTTCAAGGCGATGCTCGACAGTATGGCCCGCTCGTATGCCATTGCGATCCTCGTGATCGCGCCGCTCATGGTGGCCCTGATCGGGAGCTGGCGGCGCGGACTCCTCAGCATGATCCCGAACCTGACTCCGGTCATCCTGATGCTCGGATTCATGGGGTGGAGCAATATCAAGATCGACGGCCTGAGCATGATGGTCGGCGCGATCGTGCTGGGCCTCGCCGTGGACGACACGATCCACTTCATGCACAACTTTCGCCGCTACTACGATCGCACGGGCGACCCGCGCAAGGCGATCCACGAGACGCTCCACACCACGGGCCGCGCCCTCCTCGTCACCTCGCTCGTGCTGGCGGCGGGCTTCTTCGTGTTCGCCGGCGCCTATATGAGCAACGTCCGACTCTTCGGCACCTTGACGGGCGGTGCGATCCTGGTGGCCTTCCTCTCCAACATCGTGCTGGCTTCTTCGCTGATGATGCTGGCGACTCCAAAGCGCGAGCCCGCCGATTCGCCAACCTCCCAGAAGAGCTGACCCGGCCTCCCCCGGCAGGCCTGCGTCCCGCCGACTCCCCGGTGTCGAGACTCGACGGCACAGGGCAGCCCGCTCATGAGATCGCGGCAGCCACCTCTGCGAAGGGCACGACCTCCGTCGTCGGAGTCACGATTTCGCCCTCCGGCAACATGAATCGCCAGAACACCATCCCGAAGGGCCGGCCCTCCGTGTCGAGCCAGTTCGGCACTCCCGGGTCTCGATGGGCGAGAACGAGGGTGAAGCGGCCCTGCTCGTCGGCCTCGACCTGCGCGCGATTGAGAGACACTTGACGATTCGCGTAATCGAAAGTCTGCTGGTGCCGGTTCCACAGGCTGATGTTGGCGCAGCGACAGCTCGGCCAGGCCGCTCGCAAGAGCAGCGCGTCATCGGGCCCGATGAGGAAGGGAGCCATCGAGTAGGCGCAATCGACGGCCGCGAGGCCGAAGTCGCCCGGCACGACGGGAGCCGGGAACTGGTTCGGCACGATCGACACAAAGGGCGGGAGCTCGGTGTTCAGCATCGGCAGCTGATCGAGAGTGCGGCTCCGCACGAAGCGTGCGACACGCCGGATGCCCGCAGCCACGGAATCATCCGAGGGAGGAGGAGGCGCGCCGGGTCGATCGAGAACCTCGATCTCGAGCCACGGGACCCGCGCGGGGTTCGCCGCCGCATAGTCTCGCTCCTCGAAGTAGTGGCGAGTGGTGATCCTCGACGCATCGTCCGGCAGTGCGAGCCAGTTGCGCTCCCGCGCGGGGCCACCCAGGGTGATCTCGAATCGCCCATCCGAATCGACCTCGAACTCGGTGTCGTTGATCACCCCGCCCGTTCGGGTCCCCAGGGCGCCGTCCTGCGTACCGATCTCCACCGTGAGCGACACGTAGATGGCACCCTTCATTTCGCCGCGAAGCCGATAGCTGTGAGCACCCGATATCGGCGCATCGAAGTAGATAGCGTCGGCGTTGTCGCCGGTGAACTTTCGAGTCGGAGTCACGATGCGGCGAAGCTGCGGAGCCGCTGGATCGGATTCGAACATTCCGACGAGGCCGCCCTCGAGCACGTGCATCAGCGCTCGATGCGCGTTCACGATGTCGCTCTCACCCTGAAGGTTCCATTCGGGCGAGGCCCAGCGAGTGTCGACCTCACTCAGCAGATCGATGAGCTCCCGCAGCGCCTTGCGCGATTGAGTCTGGACCTCGCTCATGTCTGGTTCCTCTTCTCTCGTAGCCGCAGCTCTCGTAGCCGCAGCGTCCGCAAGAGACCGGGATTGCGGCTCCAATGCTCGCTATCACTCCTGGGACAGCTGCTCGATCTTGCTCTCCATGGCATCCACGAGCGCCGGGAATCCCCGGTTCTCGATCACGGAGCGGTACTGGTCGCGCCAGACCACGAACTCGCTGATCGCGCCATCGATCACGACATCGAAGATCCGCCATCCCAGCGGGCCCTTGCCCAGCCGGTAGTCGAATCGCACATCGCGATCCTCCGGCTGCACGAACTCCGTCTTTACGATGAGAGTTCTCCGTGCAGCCGGCTCGACCGACCGGGTCTCGAACCTCTGCCCCCCATAGCCGTCGAAGTTCGCGGCGTAGCGAGCAGCGGTCAATTCGCGATTCAGCTCGGTGAAGCGGTCCTGTTGCTCCGGGGACAGCTCCTTCCACTTCCTTCCAAGCCCACTGCGCGCCACGAATGCCAGATCGAAGCTCTCGGCGAGCTGGACACTGATGCGTTCGGACCTCCCCTCGAATCCGAGAGTCTCCGCCTCCTTCATGCACTCGATCAACACATTCTGCAGGGACTCGACCACGGCACGCGCTGCGGCCACTTCGGCGGGATCCAGCTCCGCCGCCGTCGAGGCAGTGGCCGAGAGCGCGAGGATGAGGGCGAGAAGGAGGATACGTCGGGTCATGGATCCACGAGGGCGAGAATGGCGGGCAGCACGATGACGTTCGCCGCGAGCATCAACGCAATACCGATGGTCAGAAGCTGAGCGAGGCTCGAGATCCCGAGGTGATTGGAGAGGGCGAGGGTCGCGAAGCTGCCCGCCGTCGTCAACGCGCTGAAGAATACGGCGCGGGCAGTACTCGTCCGAAGCAGGTCCTCGGTCGCGGCCTCTCCGACCCGGTGCCGGTGGACCAGGTGGATCCCGCTGTCCACACCGATTCCCAGGATCAGGGGCAGAACGATGATGTTGGCGAAGTTGAAGGGAATGTCCGCGAGGACGCTCACGGCCGCCGTCGCAACCGAGCCAATGAAGAGCGGCGTCAGGGTGATCAGCATGTACTTGATGCTGCGCCAGAGCACGAACAGCAGGAGTGCGATGACGACGACCGCCGTGGCCAGGGCCTGCCGCAGGGAATCGATGATCGCCCGCGCCAGGGCCACGGTTCCCGCCGCAGGCCCTCCCGCGTCGGGCCGCACCGAGTGTACGAGGTCGCTGAAGCGCCAGAGCTCGCCCGGCACCGCAAGCGAGGCCTCGGCGAACACCTCGACCCGCGCCCGCCCGTCTGCCGCCAGATAACGTCCGATGAGATCCCTGGGCAGGTCTTCCAGCGTGACGACGCGAGTCGGTAGCGCGTCGAACATTTCGGCGAAGAATCCCGGCAGCTCGCCGAGAAGATCCTCCTCGAGCGCGCCCAGCCGCGCGACGACGCGCTCCGACTCCAGTGACACCTGCAGTGCTTCGAGAGCCCTGCGCAGACGCTCGGCACTCACGACGATCGGATCGTCGTCCCCCATTCCCCCGCGCAGCTCCTCATCGATGTCGAGCGCAACCCGGTAGCCCTCGATCGTGTAGTCGAGCGCCTTCACGGGATCCAGATCCTCACCGGTCTCTTCCGCGCTCAGCTCTACCGGCGATTCGAGATCGCGCCTCATCTCGATGAAGGTCGCCAGGCGGCCCACCTGATCGTCGGGAAGAAAGCTCTCGGCGGTATGGACATGGTGCACGCCGTCGAGGGCCTCGAGGCGAGGCGCGAGCTCGCGCGCTTCGTCGAGATCGCGAGTCAGCACGTCGATGGTCCAGACCGATCGCTCACTGATCGAGATCAGATCCTTGAGAGCCTGGACCGACTCGACCCGCGGATCGCGAACGTTCAGCGTGTTGACATCGAAGCGCAGCCAGGCGAGAGAAGCGCAGCATCCGAGTGTCAGCACGGCCGCCGCGGCGCAGACCGCTCGCGGATATCGGCTCGGGAACGTCGGCAGAGAGAGCTGGAACTTCGGGAGCACTCGGCGATCGCGCGACGGCGACTCCGCGAGCCCCAGCGTGATGAGTGCCGGATAGAACGTGAGCGTCACGAGCAGACCGAGAAGCACGCCGCTCCCGGAGATGATGCCCATGTCGGCGACACCGGTATAGGAGGTCGGAATGAACGCATAGAAGCCGATCGCAGTCGTCAAGGCGCAGAGCAGGAGTGAGCTTCCCACGGTCTCGCCGGTGACATGGACCGCTTCATCGCGGGATCGGCCGAGGTCACGCTGCTCGAGGTAGCCGAGCCCGAAGTGAATGCCGTAGTCCACCGCGAGGCCGATGTAGACCACGGCGAAGGCGCTGGTCAGCGCGTTGAGGTAGCCCACCGTCAGGCCGGCCAGGCCGGCAGTCCAGACCAGGCCCACTACCAGCGTCAAGACGGTAGCGAGCAGGAGACGGAACGACCGGAAGCAGTAGAAAAGGATCGCCGTCACGACGACCAGGGAGAGGATCCCCGAGATCACGGCCTCCGTGATGACGAGCGACATCTCCTCCGAATGAACCGCGCGGTCGCCGGTCACGCGAACCCTCAGCCCCGGTCGCGGCGTGAGCTCCGCCGCCATGGCGCGGATATCCTCGATGGCCGCGAGCACCGGTTCGAGCTGGCTCAGATCTCCGGCGGGCTCTACGAAGAAGAGCTGAGGATCTTCCGGCTCGGGGGCGAGGTCTTCGAAGAGGAATTCTCCCCAATCGATCTCAGACCGGCGACCCGCATGGAATTCCTCGATGGTCGATGAGATCCGATCGAGGATTCGCACCCCTGGCTCGCCCAGGCCGTCCAGCCCCTCCTCGCTCTCGACGCCGCGGCTCAGCGCCCCCAGCAAGACGGGCAGCTCCGGCCGCTCCGCCAGGGCGGCGAGCATCGGGCCCGCCGTGTCGATGCGCTCCGCCAGCTCATCGAAGGGCTCACGGTCGAGGTAGTAGAGGCCGAAGTCCTCGTAGAAGGGGTCGTCGCCGGGCAGGAAGACGCCCGGATAGAGCTCCGGCAGCTCGCGCATCCGAGCGCTCAGCTCTTCCGCGGCGGCCCGCGCATCGTCCGGCTCGTCGGCCTCGACCATGACGACGAGGTTCCGGTTCAGATCGGGAAAGGCGGCCTCGAGGGCGAGGTTCGTCCGGCGAACGGGCAGATCGGGCGAGAGGATGCGGTCCGAATCGGTGTCCACCTCCAGGATCGTCGCAGCCACCCAGAGCGAACCCGCCGTCAGCGCCGTGCAGAGCGCGATGACGAGAAGCGGGCGGGTTCTCGAGAAGTCGACCAGGGCGCCGGCCATGCGGCCGAAGAGCCGTTCGATGTCTCCGCTCACGTTCCGGCACCTCGGTCCAGAATCGCCTGAAGCCTCACCCCTACCCCCGATCGGGCGGAACCATAGCGCTAACCGCCGCAAATCTTCGGCTTGGACGAGATCCCGCACGTATAATTCCCCGATGCGTCGAAACTCACCTCGAGGAAGAGCGAAGACGATGCGATCGGGCAAACGCGCGATCATCGCCGCTCTCACCCTCTGTGCACTGGCGCTTCCCGGTTGCGGCGCCCTCCGAGCCAGGCTGCCCCGGGATATCGACGTCCCGCGCGCACGACCCGAAGCACAGGACGCAGCCGGGCTCTCCAGCTTCTGGACGTGGACGATGGACACGCTCCTGGACCTCAACGTCGCCATCGGGGCGCATTCCGGATACGTGGCGATGTTTGCCCGCGACGGGCAGGTGGTCCACGTCAAGACGGCCGGATACGCGGACATCGAGCAGGAAGAGCCGATGCAGGTCGACACCCGGTTCCGATTGGCGTCGATGACCAAGCCGGTAACCGCCACGGCCGCGTTTCTGCTGATTGAGGATGGAAGGCTCGATCTCGAAGACCCGGTCGAACGCTACGTCCCCGCTGCGGGGCAGCTCCGTGTCGCTACGAGTCATGAATTCGGCGAGGACGGTACGATCCCGACCGCTCCCCTCGATCGCCCCCTCACCATTCGCGATCTGCTCAGCTTCCGCGCGGGCATCGGGAGCGAAGAAGATCCCTCGGACCTCGGCCGGCTCTGGGCGGAGCGCAACATCTATGCAGGGAAGGGCTCCCTCGAGGAGCGGGTGAATCGCATCCTCACCGCTCCCCTCTACGAGCAGCCGGGGCAGGTCTGGCGATACGGATGGGCTGCCGACGTGCTCGCCCGGGTCGTCGAGGTCGCCGCAGGCGAGCCCCTGGACCAGTTTATCGAGCGCCGGATCCTCACCCCCCTCGGAATGACGTCGACCGAATACCTCTCACCCGAGATCGATCACACCGACATGGCCGCACTCTACACCCAGGATCCAAAGCGCAACCTGATTCGAGTCGACATGCACGAGCGGGATGCCATGGACTGGACTCCCGGCGGCAGCGGCCTGGTCTCGACGGCCCCGGACATGATGCGCTTCGCACTGATGCTCTGGAATGATGGAGTCTATGACGGCGTGCGCATTCTTTCGGAAGAGTCCGTCGCGCTGATGTCGACTCCGCAGGTCCTCTCGGGTGTCCTCGAGGATCAGGACATCGAAGGGCTGGGCTGGGGGCTCGGAGTCGCGGTCGCGGTCGATGCCGACGCCACGCCGATGGTCGATCGCGACGGCGACTTCTGGTGGTCGGGACTCTACGGGACGACCTTCTTCGTCAGCCCGGAAACCGACCTGGTGGGTGT
>CBDUYG010000111.1:0-8553 GCA_965371385.1 uncultured Myxococcales bacterium
AGGTTCTCGCGCAGATCCTCGTCGTAGCGCACGCGCTCGATCAGTCCCTCGAGCTGGGCGCTGATCTCCACGAAGAAGTCGCGTGACGAGATGATGCCCACGGGCTTGTCGCCTTCGACCACGGGGAGATGCCGGACGTGGTGATCCCGGAGCTTCTCGGCACACTCCCTGATGGACGAACTCGGAGTGACGGTTTGCAGGACCGTAGTCGAGACCTCTCCCACAGGGGTGAGGGCAGGATCGCAGCCATCCGCCACGACCCGATTGAGAAGATCCCGCTCCGTGAAGACACCGACGAGGTTGTTGTTCTCGACGATGACCGTCGCGCCCACCTCGGCGGCCCGCATCCGAATCGCAACATCCGCGACGGTCTCGGTCGGGGACGCGGTGATCATCTCTCGTGCGATATAGGACTCGATCGTGGGCATCATGCCCTCCTTTGCATCGTTGCATCGTTGCATCGTTTTTCACAGCAGTGGGCAACGCCGTGCCAGACACGCATCCGCCCGCCCAGCGCATTCGCGAACAGTAGCGACGATCAACCACAAACCGAACCGAGCCTAAGCCCGATGCCGCACATCTCAACCCCAGGCGGAGGAGAATCCCGTTTCGGGCGAGAGAAATCAGGATAGTCGTTCCCGTCTCTTGCCGGGCCTACTCGCCACACCGGTAGCCAGCGCCATCGCGGTACAAGCGGTGTTCATTACCCAATGCTGCGCATCTGATCCGTGCGTCACGAATGAAGCGAGAGCCGAAAACGAGCCGAGTTGATTCTGAGCCTCTGCGTGGGCAAAACGCAACGACCCGCCACCCACGAACCCGGGTCCCTCAGGACCGGTTCGCCGATGGCGGGTCGTCGATCTGCGCCGGAACGCTCGCGTTACTTCTTCTTGCGCGACCCTCGAGTCGCCTTTCGTGCGCTCTTCAGCGCCTTCTCGACCTCGCGTTCGACGCTCTTGGACATCGAGCGCCATTCCTTCTCGCCGCGCGCTTCGAGGGCGCCGAGCTGGTGACTCGCATCGCGGAGCACCCGCGAGAGTCGCTTGCGTCCGTCCTTGCCTGCGGACTCGATCTGCTTCTCGATGGAGTTCAGATCCTTCCGCAGCTCCTTCGCAAAGGCTTTCAAGGACTTGGGAAGCCGATCGCCCAGCATGCTGGTGGACTTGCGAGCGCGTGCCTTCTTCTTCCTGGCAACCTTCTTGCGCCCCGACTTCTTGCGAGCGGCCTTCTTTTTAACGGCCTTCTTTCGTGTCGCTTTCTTCTTCCGAGCAGCCATACACTCTCCCTCCTGTTTCGATCTTGCTGAATTGAACTCATGTCATGCGCTGGTTAGGTTCTGCTGCATGGATCCGCACCACTGCGGCGCGATCTCAAGTCCATGCTGGCCTGGCCGCAACATATATGCGGTGCCGGCCGACTCAGACCCGAAACCATGCGCCGCCCTTCCCAGATTACTCTGAAAGGCAACCGATGCCCACCGCATGATTCTCGCCGGGCCGTCCGTGTCAATGGCGGATGCCAATTCGGAGTTGGATCCCGCGGACGTGAAGTGGACTGACTCGCAGGCTGACTCGTAGTATCACGATGCCCCTCCCCGGCGTGTGGTGATCGACCGGCAGATGGCCGACGCTGGACCACTGATGAGGGAGATGCCCCCCGTCTCCAGAAGCTCCAGGGCGATTCGTTCAGCGGCGCGATTCCAGCCGCGAAGTCCGAGCGTTTCCCGGGTCGTCCGAAGCCCGGGTCGATCATCGGATCGCTGGATCGGAGCCTCTCGACACCGATTGGATTCCAGTATTGCTCCAACACCGGTGCGGCCGAACTCCGTATCGGCCGCATATCGCTGGAGCCGTCAGCGAATTGCCGGTCTCCAGGTATCAAGACAATTGTGTGATCTTCCGAATGATACGACTGCGGAAGACCCTGGGGAATCCATGTCCCGATCCAGCCCACAAGCACCGGTGCAGAAGAACGAACGCACGATCCGATCGAGGCTCATGGCGCTGGTTATCTCTGCCGTGCTCACCGTGGCACTGGCCATTGGCTCTCTCTGGGCCGTCAACGCCGATCTCGAGGGCGAGCGACACGGCGCTGAGATCGCCGGCCTCCAGCTCGAGCTCAGTGCGGCGAGGGTCGAGGCCGCAGCAAAGAGCGCCCGAATCGAGATCGCGCGCATTGCGGGCGACGCGGACCTGCAGCGCGCCTGCGAGGCGCTCGTCCCCGATTCGGAGCCGAGCGATGCCACCAGAGGTTTGATCGCCGACGTCTTGCGGACTCAACTCGCCGCCGCGCAGCAGCTCGACGGCGCGGTCGTACTCGGTCCAGGCGACCGCACAGCGATCCCCGTCGGATCCGGCGCCGGGTTCCTGGATCTGGTGGTAGCCATAGACCCGGGCAGCGGACTCGAGACCGGCCTCGGGCGCGTCATGATGGGCATAGAGTATCGCAAGCAGCTGAGTCAGGTCTCCGAGACCTCGATTCGGATCCTCGAGATCGATGAATCCGCGCCCGCGTTCCTGGCGAGTGACGTGATCCGCAACTCCGAGGGAGAGGTGGTCGCCTCAGTGCACGGTCATCTGCGGCGCGAGGTGATCCCCGGAGCCCTGGGCGGCAGCCAACACGGGAAAGGTTACGAAGTCTCACTCATGAACCCGGACGGGCTCGTACTCTCCTCGAGTCAGTGGACCGGCGAGTCCGTGCCCGCGCCGGAAAACCAGAGCGCTGATTTCCCGACCACCCAGCTCGCTTCCATCATCGGCGGCTTCGGACAACGCTGGACCCTCCCTGTGGAGTCGCAGGGCTGGATCATCGCGATGGACGAACCCGTGACGCCCCGAGTGGTCTCGATCGCGCGAGCGATCACCTGGTCGGTCGGGATGGCGGGCTTGCTCACATTGCTATTCGCTTCGATCGCCCTCCGCTCGGGGACCCGCATTGCTCGCCCGCTGTGGTCCCTCCTCGAAGGCATGAACCGTCTCGCCAGGGGGGAGGATGCGGAGCTCGAGGTGCCGCGCGTACGCGGCGAGCTCGAGTCGGTCATTCGCGGCTTCAACCTCGTGGTCCTGACCCAGAAGGAGCGCCGGGAGGATCTGGAGCGGGAGAGCCGCTCGCTCCGGAACCAGAATGAATGCTTCCAGATTCAACACGAGAGTCTCTCGAAGCTCAGCATCACCGATCAGCTGACGACACTTCCCAACCGCCGCTTCTTCGATGAACAGCTCGGCAGGGAGATCAAGCGGCTATCCCGGCACAAGTTCGGGTTGTCGCTGCTCATCATCGATATCGACGACTTCAAGAAGCTGAACGACGACTTCGGGCACGCCGCCGGGGACGAGTTCCTGCGGCAGGTGGCGAGGATCCTGAAGGAGTCGGTGCGTGACACGGATCTCATCGCCCGTTACGGCGGCGAGGAATTCGTGATCGTGTGCACCGCCACGGAGGCCAGCGGAGCGGCGATCCTGGGGGAGAAGGTGCGCACGGCGGTGGCCGAAGCGTCGTTCATCGTCGACGAGACGAAGCGCCCGCGCCGAGCGACGATCTCCATCGGCGTCTCAAGCTATCGCGGAAGTCGGACGGACCTCTTCAACTCGGCCGATGCCGCCCTCTATGAGGCGAAGGCCGCGGGCAAGAACTGCGTCGTGATAGCGCCCTCCCGCGAGGACGAGACCGCCAACTGATTGAACCTCCTGACCGGCACCTCGAGCTTCGCCTGCGGCTCCAACTGTGCCTTCAGCAGTGCCTTCTACAACGCCTTCAACTGTGCCTTCAACTGTGCCTTCAACTGTGCCTTCAACTGTGCCTTCAACAACGACGCCTTCAACACAACAGCACCTTCAACGATGCCTTCAACGATGGCGAGCCGCGCCGGAGTGGCACGATGAGGCCGTCACGGCGACGCAAGGGGGAGGACCTCCGGACGGGGAACGAGGGACGTCAGGAGGTCTCGCCGGCCGATGCCACACATAGAGTCGCGAAGTGGTAGCAGAAGATCCGGGTCGCGAGACCCGGTGCGACGCGAAGCAGGGATTCTTTCAAGGCCCACTGCACCCCGCCACGAAAGCGCCCGAGCTGGTGTTGATAGACCGGCAACCCCGGATTGGTGATTCGGGCGTTCAGGATCTTCAGCCCACTCGACCCGAGCAGCCAGCGGATCAGCCGTGGGCTGTAGGGATTGATATGCCCGGTGCTGGTCCAACGAAAATCCTGCGGCAGGCGCCAGGTGTACTCGAGCGGGACCTCGATGAATACATGGCGTCCCACACGTTTCAGCTCCCGCAGGAGAGGACGCTCGGACTCCACATGCTCCAGTACATGGCTCAGGACCACCAGGTCGAAGGTCTGATCTTCATAGGGGAGATCGGAGCCGTCATAGCACTTCACTTCCTTGAGATGAGGAAGCTTCCGCGCTTCGATTTCCTGAGCTCCGCTCTGGGACAGCTCGACCGCCGACAGCTCATCACCGAAAGCGACTCGATCCAGCTCGGCCAACACGGCCCCATTGCCGGCACCGACTTCCAGGATGGAGTCGTGAGGAACGTCCTTCGTCAGCGCGATCAGATTCTGCGCTTTGTCCCGTGCACCGAGCCTTCGCCATTCGATCTGGGCGTCTTCGGCGTAGTACCCGTCGTAGTGCCTCTTCAGCGTCTCCAAGTTCGTTGGAGCTGCGGTCCCGGACTCGGTCGATGCAGTGGATTCGGTCACGAAGATCATTCTCCCAGCGGGAACTTTCCATGGCTCGGGACGAGTCTCTCGAATCGGAGGGACCCAGAGATCGATCTCATCGATTATAGCCGAATCTGTCAGGATCGATCGGGGTCATCCCAGGAGATCGATGCGCCGGTCTTTCACGTCGGATGCGACTCCCGTGCAGCGCATCCATGCTGCACGACAACTTGCATCCGTTGTGCAGCTCACGGGAATCGAGTGCAGACCACATCGTGGTCGCTGGTCCCCGGGCTAGCCCCCGCCCTGGGGGGCTGCTAAAACATAGCCCGGCGAGTGAGACCCGATCGAGTGCCGAAGAGCCGGAAGCTGGAGGTTGAAACGTGAAGAGCCGACCGTCCGTCGCCGTGCTGATCCCGTGTCACAACGAGGAAGCCGACATCGGCAAGGTCATCGACGATTTCAAGCGGGAGCTCCCCGAAGCGCAGATCACCGTTTTCGACAACTGCTGCACCGACCGGACCGCCGAAATCGCCAAGGAGCACGGCGCCAGCGTCTACCTGGAGCCCCGCAAGGGCAAAGGCTTCGTGGTCGAGCAGATGTTCCGGGCCGTCTCCGCGGACGTCTACGTGATGGTGGACGGCGACGACACGTATTCGGCCAGTCACGTACACGAAATGATCGGCCCGATCCTGAGCGGCGCCGCCGACATGGTGGTGGGCGCGCGGCTGGCGGTCCATCAGGACGACTCGTTCCGACCGCTGCACGTCTTCGGCAATGAGCTGGTCCGGCGACTCGTGAACCTTCTCTTCCAGGCCAACCTCACCGACATCATGAGCGGCTACCGCGCCTACAATCGACGCATCATCGAAACGATTCCCGTGGTGTCTGCGGGCTTCGAGGTCGAGACCGAGATCACGATCGAGGCGTTGTACTATGGGATGAAGATCGTCGAGGTCCAGGTCCCGTACGGGACGCGGAGCGAGGGCAGCGAGAGCAAGCTGAACACGTTCAGCGACGGCGCGCGCGTGCTCTACAAGATCTTCACGCTGATGCGCGGCTACAGGCCGCTCGCATTCTTCGGCAGCGTCAGTTTCGTTTTCCTCTTGCTCGGTCTCTTCGTCGGGTCCTTCCCGATCTACGACTACTTCGCGTACGGCGAGATCCCGCACATCCCGAGCGCGATCCTGGCGACCGGCCTGATGATCGTCGCCTCGATCCTCATGGTGATGGGCATCCTCCTGGACACCATCAATTGGCGTATCCGCGAGCTGCACAACGTGCTGACCCGGAACCAGGATCGCCGGTAGGGCCAACCGGCAAATAGAGGAGCCCAGCTTGCCCCCCAGTCCCGCCGACCCCATGGGCCGCCCTCCCCTATCGCGGGATCCGGCAGTCCTGGCAGGCCTCGCACTCTACCTGGCTCTCTTCGTGATCTTCTTCCCTCAAGCGTTCGCGACCAGCGACGAGACCTCGTACATCCGCGAAGCCTGGGCCATCCAGGACGGCCAACTTCTGGATCGCGGGTCCGATTACCTCTACAAAGAGTCGGAGTCCGTCAGCGAATTTCGCAGCTTCAGCGGGCGATCGCTGCTCTTCGGACTGATTCTCGCGCCCTTCGTGTCGATTCACTGGAAGGCGGCGTTCCTCGTCGGCCTCGGCTTCCACCTCGCCAACTTCCTGCTCGCGGCGACGATCCTTGGTCGCTCTGGGGTGAGCCGCTGGTGGGCGTGGCTCGTCCTGCTCCATCCCACGCACACCCTCTTTTCGCGCACGGTGATGATGGACGTGCCCAGCGCCACGTTCGCGCTCGGCACCCTGGCGCTGCTCTGCGGGCGCCGATCCCATCCCGCGGCGATCGGGGTCGTCGCCGGCCTCTCGATGTTCGTGCGCATGACGAACTGCTGGATCGGGCTCGCCGCGGGGCTCCACTTCCTCGTTTCCGACTTCTTCCCACTCCGGGGCGAGCGCTCCTTCCTCGCGCGAATCCGCGAGGGCGACCTGTGGAAGTATCTCGCCGCGTTCATCCCCTTCTGCGTCGGTCTCCTGGCTTCGAACGCGATTCTCTACGGTGGCCTCTTCGCGACGCGCTACGCCGCCGATCCCACCTCGATGTTCGGCTTCGAGAGTCTCCTCGAGCAGCTGCCGGTACGAATGATGGGCCTGAATCTCTTCTGGCCCCTGATGCTCGGAGCGATCTTCTTCCTCCCGAAGCGGCTGCGCGTCTTCGGCGTCTCCTTCATCGTCGTGCAGGTCGTCTTCTTCTCGCTCGCCGGCGTGCTCCCCCGCGGCTACGACCTCCTGACGACCAGCATCCGTTCCTCGCGCTACCTGACCGGGCCGATCGCGGTGCTCTGCATCGGCTACCCGTTCCTGGTGCGCTGGGCCGTGCGCGGACGAGAGATTCCAAGAGTGCTGGCCATCGCCGCCCTGGTCGGATGTACCGCGGCGACCCTCGCCCTCTTCTGGAAGCACGACGGCTACCTCGCCAAGCAGGCGAGCGCGACCCGAGCCGTCTACGCGAACACGCCGGAGGGCTCCGAGGTGTTCGTCGATGCACTGGCCTGGGAGCTCTTCAACCCCGCGATCGGCAAACGGAAGATCCATCGCGCAGACCACTCCTATCGGGAGCGCGGGTTCTCCGACCTCGAGCCCGGCGTCTTCGTGATCTTCCGCACCACCCCGAAGCCGTGGACGACCGCCCAGGAGATGTGGATCGAGATCGGCCGGCGAATGGAGGCGGACCTCGCGCGGACCGCGGAGCTCGAAGCGATTCCCGTGCCCGAGACGTCGGCAGTCCGAATCTTCCGGGTCGTCCGTCGCATCCCCGGCGCGGAGCTCACGCCGCTCAGCGACGCCGAGTGGAGGGAGCTCGCTCCGCGGGAGAGGGACCTGCCCATCGCCCCCGAGTGAATCAGCTCGTCAGAGGTCTTCACGCCTCGGGAGGTGGATCGAGGAATGGGTCTCCGGCTCCGGCGCGCACTCTGGCCAACGGGGAGCAACCTTGGACGCCCCTGAGTTGCCGGTGGTGCGTCCGACCCAATCAACGGTCCACGACTCAGGTCTCGAGCTTGCGAATTCGCAGATGCCAGTGCAGAGCCATCCAGCGATCGATCGGCCGCAGCACCCGTTCCATGCCGCGCACCAGCGGCACCAGGAAGCTCGGAATCAGATTCCGGCGCGTCACGCCTCCGGACATCAGATAGCCGAGCCACGGCAGGTAGCTGGTCTCTTCGAGGGCTAGGCCGGGGTGTTCGCGCTCGAAGCGTTCTCGGTCGCGGAAGAAGACGATCCAGGAAAGCGCCTGGTTGGCGTCCATCATCGAATCGGACTGGTCGAACGACCAGGCGGGAGCGCTGTCGTCGTAGGGCTCGGGGTGAAAGTGGTCGAAGAAGAAACGGGCGAAGGGAGTATGTGGAATCTCGATCATCGCAATGACTCCACCCGGCACGAGGGTCCGTTCGGCCTCGCGCAGGAAGGCACCGATGTCCGGTATGTGGTGGAAGACGTGGCTGAGGAAGATCGCACGCAGGGAGCCGTCCTCGAAGGGGAGCTCTCGGCCGTCGATCACCCGGTCGGCGACGCCCTCTACGACATCCGAGGTGACGACGCGCGGACACAGCTCCTGCAGGTAGCTTCCGCCGCTCCCCAGCTCCAGCAGGCCGCCCGACTCGGGATCGCCGGGGACACTCCTCTCGTCGTCGAGTAGCAACCGGTACCAGAGCTCGTAGACCTCGCGCATGAGCGGGCGCTCCCGAATGATCTGCCGCTGCAGCTCGAAGAATCGGGGCTCGCCGGGCTCGACGCCGCGCAGTCGCGGCTCCTCGAGAAAGGCCATCTCTTCTCCTCCATTCGCTCACGGCGAATCGTCACCCGAGCTCGTTGCATCCA
>CBDUYG010000112.1:0-8525 GCA_965371385.1 uncultured Myxococcales bacterium
ATGCTCCAGGTGATCGGGAAGACCTTCACCTTGAGTCGGTCGAGGCCCGCCCTCATCGCGAGCCGATGCCCGCGCGTCAGGACGAAGGTCGATTCATGCGCACCGTGGATCGTCATCGGGATCACGCGGATGCCCTTTCGGATCGCGAGCTCAACGAAGCCCATTCGTCCCCCGAAGCGAATCTCGTTCCGCTCCGCCCAGGGCCGGAAGACCTCGTAGTCTCCGCCTGGAAAGACGATCACGCTCTCGCCCTTGTCGAGGGCGCGCTCGGCGTTCTCGTGGCTCGCGGGCAGACATCCGCAGCGGCGCAGGCGCGGGCCGACGTCGGGAATACCGAAAAGGAGGTTGTGAGCGAGGCTGTAGAGGGGCTTCTCGCAGCCGCGTGATTCGTACCAGCGAAGCATCAGCGGGATGGCATCGACCGTGATGAGCCCGCCCGAGTGGTTGCCGACGAAGAGGACGGGCTCACCGCTCGGGACGTTCTCCCATCCGCGCAGCTCGGCGCCAAAGTAGGAGTTGATCGCCCATAGACCGGGAAGCGCGCTCGCCACGGACTCGGGATCGAATTGGAAGGGGTCCTGGCGAATGCTCTCCTCGAGAGCCGAATCGATCTTCGAGACGAGAGGCTCGATGCTCTCCAGGCCCGAGTCCAGCCACTGCTTCAGGAGCTCGTCCGCCTTCTGCTGCATCCAGATCGCCATCGTACCCTCCCCTCTGTCTCCTCGATCGCGTGGACTCCAACCCGACTCGATAGCAAGTCCCATACCGGGTCATGGAGTGGAATCGAGCTGCCACCGTCGCCGCTCGGGGCAGCCCAGCAAACGAAGCCCAGCCGAATGAGGCGGACGCGCACTCCGAGAGACATTCAGCCACAGCGGTCGGACCGGCTCTCACTCCAGCTCGCTGGATTCAGCCATGAAGCGGAGGACCGAGTCCTCCTCCTTCGCCATGTCGCTCTCCAGCCACCTTACGAGCTCCAGCATATCCTTCGCGAGACGCTCGATGTCGGCACGCTTCTGCTCGCTCGTGACGCGCAGAGCCACCAGGGAATGGGAGAGCCGCGTCCGCTGCTCCCGGTGTTCCTCCTGGATCCGCTTCCCGAGCGAATCTCCGTCTTGCTCGTCCTGCTCGAGGACAGGCATCAGCTCGTCCTCCTCCCAGGTCATGTGGAGGAGCATGTAGGTCTGGAGTTCCTCGCCCTTGAGACGCAGAGCGGAGGCCAGATCCTCGTCCCCGCGCAGAACTCCGAGCGCCAGGGATCGGAGCACGGAGGCCTTGCCGCGAATCTGGCGGTGATCCCTCAGGAACCGTTCCCGGATCGTTTGTTTCATCATGAACATCCCACTCGACCCCTTCACACCCCTGTCAGCCCTCCAGACCGGGTCGAAGCACGCCTCTGGAAGAAACTCGCTTGCAGACTGCGTGCCATCCAGAGGCCAACTCGAGGCCCTCGCCCGGGGCGTGAAGTGACTCTGTGACTCATGAGTGGGTATATTCTGCACGCACGGGGATTCGATGGGCCTCCCTTGCCCTCGCGTACTCCAGGCACAACACTCCGGAACGATGATCGACTCAGACGAGCTCAAGAGTCTGCTGGATTTCTTTCGGATCGGGCAGAGCGACCTCGACGCCCTCGAGCAGCTCGAGGGACCGCTCGAGGAGAATGCACCGCGACTCGTCGATGCGTTCTACCAGCACCTTTTGCTCTTTCCCGAAACCCAGCGCCTGCTGCGCGATCCCCAGGTCCGGGAACGTCTGCTCGAGGCCCAGACCCGCTACCTCGTGAGTCTGGCGAGCTCCCGGATCGATGAGGCCTACCTGCGGGAGCGCGCTCGGATCGGATCGACACATGAGCGGGTCGGACTCGACACACGATGGTACCTGGGAGCCTACGGGCTCTACTTCAGCCTGGTGCTACCCATCATCCGTGAGACAGTTCACGATCCCGTCGAGCTGGAGCGGACCGCTTCGGCGCTTCAGAAGCGCCTGATGCTCGACTCCGAGATCGCCATCCGGCAGTACATCGATCGGCGCGAAGACGATCTGCGCAGTCTGAACCAGGAGCTGCAGGCTACGGGGAAGGCGCTTTCCCTCGAGGTGGTCGAGACGACCCGGGACCTCGAGAAATCCCGGGCTCGCACTCGTGCGGCCGAGCAGCTCGCGTCGGTCGCCACCCTGGTGAGCGGGCTCGCCCACGAGGTCGGCACGCCGATGGGCGTGATCCGGGGACACGCCGAGGCCCTCGAGGGCTCGGTACAGGGCGAGAGGGCCGAGTGGCGACTCAACATGATCCTGGAGCAGATCGACCGCATCACCGGCATCATCCAGTCGCTTCTCAACATCGCGCGGCCCAAGGAATCGCTGCGTACTCCGATCGATCTGCTCGAGATCACCAACACCTCCCTCGCCTTCCTGAGTGAGAAGATCAAACGCCGCTCGATCACGGTCAGCCTGGATTGCGTGCCGGTGCCCCCCATCCTCGGTGACCCGGAGAAGATGCAGCAGGTCCTGCTGAATCTTCTGATCAACGCGATCGATGCGATGCCGGAGGGGGGGCCCCTGGGAATCGGCCTGCGCGCCGAGGGCCCGGAGGTCGTGGTCCGGATCGTCGACGCCGGCCATGGCATCTCGGACGACCAGATCCAGAACATCTTCGACCCTTTCTACACCACCAAGCCGGCCGGGCGGGGAAACGGCCTCGGACTCGTGGTCGTGAAGGGAATCGTCGAAGAGCACGGCGGCACCATCGACGTCGTGAGTGAGCTCGATCAGGGCACCGAGTTCATCCTGCGTCTGCCCCGCAGCCCCGACTCCGAGTAGGTCACACGTTCGGATCTCGGGAGAAACTTCAGGCTGAGTGCGGCATATTAGCGCACTTTTCCTCTGTCTGTGTCATAATGCCACGCACCAATCTTGAGAGGCTCGCCTCCTTTCCCCGCGAAAATGGCACGGGATATGCTCACGAACAGGCATCATGACTCAACAAACGAATAATCGACGGTGCGTTCTGGTGGTCGACGACGACAAGGCCATGCGTGAGATGGTCATTTCCCTGCTCGAAGATTCGGGGATCAGCGCCGAAGGCGCCGACAACGCCGATAGCGCCCTCGAGTCGCTCCGAGAGCGTGATTTCGACGCCGTGCTCTCGGATATCCGGATGCCGGGCCGCTCGGGCATCGAGCTGCTCGGCGAGATCCGGGAGCTCCGACCCGATACGCCCGTGCTGCTGATGACTGCGTTCGGAACGATCGACTCCGCAGTCGAAGCCATGCAGTCCGGCGCCTTCGACTATGTCACGAAGCCCTTCAAGCGTGACGCGGTGCTGCTCAGCCTCGAGCGCGCGTTCGAGCGGCGCAATCTCGAACAGGAGAATCGCCGGCTCCGCCGGGCGGTCGATCGCACCTCCTCCTTCGGTGAGATGATCGGATCGAGCGCCGCCATGCGTGAGATATTCGCCCTGATCCGCAAGGTCGCGGGTAGCCGCGCCAGCGTGCTGATCAGCGGTGCCAGCGGAACGGGCAAGGAGCTCGTCGCGCGCACACTCCACTACTCGGGAAGTCGGGCAGCCAAGTCCTTCGTCCCGGTCAACTGTACGGCGCTGCCCGAAGGTCTGATGGAGAGCGAGCTCTTCGGTCACGTCCGGGGCGCATTCACCGGCGCGGTCAGCACCAAGCGCGGACTCTTCGAAGAAGCGGACGGAGGCACGCTCTTCCTCGATGAAATCGGAGACATGAGCCTCGGGCTGCAGAGCAAGCTGCTCCGTGTGCTCCAGGACGGCCAGATCCGCCCGGTCGGCGGCAACCAGACACGTCCGGTGGACGTGCGAATCATCACGGCGACCAATGCCAACCTCAAGGAGAAGATCGAGGCCGGCGAGTTCCGCAAGGATCTCTACTATCGGCTGAACGTGATCCCGATCGAGATTCCGCCCCTGAGCGAGCGCCCCGAGGATATCCCGCTGCTCGCGGAGAGCTTCGTCCGCAAGCACGGCGAGGATCGCCGGTTCACCATCACACCCGCTGCCATGAAGCGCCTCTCGGGCCATGCCTGGGAGGGGAATGCCCGCGAGCTCGAGAACGTGATCGAGCGGGCAATCACCTTCTGCGAGTCCGACGAGATCCTGGCCAGCGATATCGTGCTGAGCGATGAGCCCGACGGCTCGGGAACCGGAGTCGCCGACTCGGACTTCCTGGACGGCGCCGTCTCGAGTCAGCTCACTCTCGCGGAGCTCGGTGATCGCTATACCGCCAGGGTGCTCGAGAGCACTCACGGCAACAAGGCGCGAGCGGCGAAGATCCTGGGGATCAATCGCCGCACACTCTATCGCTGGGGATTCGGATCCGACTCCGACTCCGCTTCCTCCGGATCAGAAGCCCGGAGTTCCTGATCGATCGAGTGCACCCGGCTCTCGTCGCCCCACGATCTCCGGGCCCGCGACCAGGGGGAGCCGAATCGCGGCGCCGGCTCGGCCGCTACCGGACCCGACGCCGGGCGGTACAGGGTGCGAGGGTGCGAGGGTAGGAAGGGTGCCTCCATGAGTCCGAACCTGAGCCATCTCGCAGAGCTTCTGCCTCGCTACGACCGCCCGGGTCCGCGCTACACCAGCTACCCGACGGCGCCGGTCTGGAGCGAAGAAGTGGGCGCCGAGGCGTTCCGCGCGAGCCTGGGGCGCATCGGCCCGGAGAGCCTCCAGCGACTCTCGCTCTACGTCCACGTGCCCTTCTGCCGCGCGCTCTGCCACTACTGCGCCTGCAATCGCGTCATCACGACCCGAGAGGAGCTTCCCAAGCGCTATCTCGAGGCTCTCGAGCTCGAGGTTCGTGCGATTCGAGAGGAGCTGTCGGGGGAGCCGCGCAGCGGCCAGATCCACCTCGGCGGCGGAACGCCGACTCATCTGACTCCGGACCAGCTCCGCCATCTCATGGCACTGCTGACGGAGTCGTTCCCCGTGTGCGACGACGCCGAGCTCTCGATCGAGGTCGATCCCCGGGTCACGACGGATGAACACGTCGACGCCCTGGCCGACTGCGGCTTCAATCGGCTCTCCATCGGAGTCCAGGACTTCGATCCGAAGGTGCAGGCCGCCGTCCATCGCGCCCAGTCGCCGGAGCAAGTGGCCCACCTCGTCGATCGGGCCCGCGGCTCGGGCTTCGAGGGGATCAACTTCGACCTCATCTACGGTCTGCCCTTCCAGACCCGCGAGTCCTTCGCGGGCAGTCTGGAGCAGGTGATCGGGATCGATCCCGACCGGATCGCCCTCTACTCCTACGCCCATGTCACCTGGGTCGCAAAGCAGCAGCGCGGATTCGAGCGAATCGATCTGCCCGACTCGAGCCAGAAGCTCGAGATCATGCTGATGGCGATCCGCAAGCTCCTCGACGCCGGCTATGTCCACATCGGAATGGACCACTTCGCCAAGCGCGATGACGAGCTCGCCCGGGCGACGAAAAAGGGCACTCTGCATCGCAATTTCATGGGCTATACGGTTCGTGAGTGCGACGATCTCATCGCCTTCGGCCCGAGCGCCATCAGCGAGCTGCGAGAGGGCTACTTCCAATCGGTGCGCGACCTGGACGCCTGGCAGGAGCGGGTGAACTCCCGAGGGATCGCGACGTTTCGCGGGCACCTGTGTGACGCCGCCGATCGCAGACGGGCCTGGATCATCACGCAGATCATGTGCCAGGGGCGAGTCAACGCGGCCGAGTATCGAAGCGCATTCGACGGCGAGTTCGCGCGGGACTTCGCACCGGAGCTCAAAGAGCTCTTGCCGATGGAAGCGGACGGCCTGGTCTCGATCTCGTCGGATGGCAGCTTCGACGTCACGTCGAACGGCCGGGTCCTGCTTCGCAACATCGCGATGCCTTTCGACGCCTACCTCGCAGCGCAGCAGGAGAGCAAGGCAGCCCTCTTCAGCAAGACGGTTTGACCCGCGAGCACCAGACCCACACGGGCTGATTCCCGATCATCGGTCACGCGCAAGATCGTGGCTGCCCGCCACGATATTCAGCACTGATCGAGGCAGTACGCCTCACCCGAACGACAGTGCCGGCCTCTACGCAGCTCGTGAATGGCACGCCACTTGCGTCCTCCGGTCCCGAGACCGGGCCGCGATGGTCGCCTCGGCGTTCGACTTCTCCAGATGGGAAGGGCCGGCAGATGGAACGATTCATCCGACTTCGGGCAGACCTTGCCGATCGCTGGACTCGCCTCAATGCACGGCTGACCTGCGTCGAGCAGGACGCAGCAGAGCGAGGCTTCTCGTGCGAGAGGGACACGATCACCGAATCGCCCCGTCCACTTCGATTCAACCCCATCCTCGAGAAATTCCTCGCTCCGGAGCGGATGGAGCTCGGCCGACTTGCGAGCGCCATTCATCGCATCGACCGAAAGGTCTTCGATTGCTGCATCCTCTGCGGCGATGAGATCCCGGCCCGGCGCCTGCGCGAGTTCCCCTACTCGGCCAGCTGCGAGACCTGCTCGAGCAACTACCCGACCAGCTATGGCGACGGACTGCGAATCCAGCACCGAAGTCTTCAGCACGCCCTGCTGGCCCTGCTCGATGTCCTCTCGCAGATCCAGACCCAGCTCGATCGGGGCTCCGACGCCCGGGTCGAAATCGTCGCCGCAGCGGTGATGTTTTCCTCGCTTCACCGTGAGATACCGGACCACTTCGCCCGCGAAGAAGACGGCGGATACCTCGGCGAGGCCCTCGCGAACACACCCCGGCTGGCCGCCAGGGCGGAGCCCCTGCGGCGTCAGCACGCGACCTTCTGCCGAGCCCTGGACGGACTCTTCAACGCGATTCTGGACGCCGAGTCACACCCTGCCCACTTCGTTTCAGTCGAGCGAGATGTGCGAGAGTTCGCGATGAGCCTGATCCGGCACGAAGACGCCGAAAATCGACTCCTGGCGATCGCTCGCGAGGAAGGCCCAGCTCGGCCGCCCGAAACGAATTCGGTCGGCGCATCAGCGGGATGATCGGCGCCTGGAGGGGCGACGTCGATTCCAGCCCCTGGGCAAGAACGTGCACACCCGGACCCATGAGCGTGCACCGACACCACGCCGAGCACAGCGCGGCGACCCGATGTTCACCCCCATGTGAGCGACCGCATCAGATGGGAGATGGATCGAGGGATGGGTCTCCGGCTCCAGCACACCCTCTGGCCGACACGGGCAACCTCGGACGCTCCTGAGCGACCGGTGGTGCGTCCGACCCAATCGACGATCCACGTACCGTCGGATGAGCCCGTCAGCAGTTGAGTATCGGCCTGGATTCGCACTATGCTGACGCTCCGTCGAGAAAGGAGAAGCAGCATGGATTCTGCAGGAACCGTGGCCGCTGCATGGAGCCGGCTCAGGGCTCAGCTGGAGCAGAGTGACGATTCGCAGCTGAAGAGCGCGATCCTCGACTATCGCGCTGCGGTGGTCGACATGTCCGAAGAGAACTACAAGCTCTCGGAGCAGCTCCGTGCAGAGCTGCAACGCACGTGGGTCAGCGACGAGTTCGTGATCGAACGCAATGCCGCCTGGCGCAAGACCGAGGGTGGCGGACGCGAGGGGGCGTACTGCTCGGCCTGTCTGGAAGGTCAGGGACGAGCGGTGCACCTCACCATGACTTCTACCGGTCTGCGCTGCCCCTATTGCGACGCCGCTTATCAGCTCGCCCGCTGATCCGCCTGGAGCTCAGTCGATCGTTTCCCGCTCGATCGTGTTCTCGCCCACCGGCAGGGCGAAGTGCATCCCATCGTCGCCGAGCACCACCTCGACTCCGCTCTGATCGACATCTCTCAGCATGAAGAGGGAGGCGATGGCATTGGGTAGGGGGGCACGAGGTGCGTGAGCACGATCATCTCGACACCCGCGTCCCGTGCGAGCTCGACCGCGTCCGCAGGAGTCGTGTGGTAGTCGACGATGTCTCCGGAGAGCCTGGCGAGCCGCTCGGCACCGGCCTGCTCGAGCCCCTCGCTCAGCTTTTCGATCAGATCCGCTGCCAGCGCTTCATGCACCAGGATGTCCGCGCCCGCACTCTTCTCCCGCAGATTCTGGGACGGGATCGTATCTCCACTGATGACGACGGAGCGCCCGCGATAGTCGAACCGGTAGCCGACGGCCGGCGCTACGGGTCGATGGTCCACCGCAATGGCCGTCACAACGAGCTCCCCGTCCCGCAAGACGACGCGATCGACGTCCGGACTCATGTCGATCTCTCGGGCATCCAGCACCGCCCCCGAGGCGGGCATGAATTCGGGACCATGGTGAGCAACTCGATAGCGGGTATCGAGCGCATAGGCCTGCTGGAACCCCTTGACGACGCCTTCGACACCCGGCGGGCCGTAGACCGGCAGCGGCTCGAAACGACCCGCGACCCAGCTCTGCATCGTGACCTCTCCGAGCTCGCCAATATGATCCGAGTGAAAGTGCGTCAGGAAGACTCCGGCGAGCCTCTCTCGCGGAAGCCCCCAGAGCTGGATGTTTTCGGCGGAGCCCGGCCCGACGTCGACCAGATAGAGCTTGCCGCCGGCCAG